>NZ_JBFODJ010000054.1:0-30112 GCF_040908265.1 Aeromonas sp. R5-1 | reverse complement strand
AGTAACGGAGCTAACAGGAGACCAGCAGATCATTTTGGAGGTATTGGGTGAGCGCTATCGGCAAATTTATTCCTAAATCAGGTGCGGAATGTCGGGTGAAGGATACCCAGGCCCTGTTTGCCGACAAGCGGGTGGTGCTCTTTGCGGTGCCCGGCGCCTTCACCCCCACCTGCTCCAACGCTCACCTGCCGGGCTACGTGGTGCTGGCCGATCAGTTCAAGGCCAAGGGGGTGGAACTGTGCTGTCTGTCGGTCAACGACGCCTTCGTGATGAAGGCGTGGCAGGAGGCCCAGAACGCCTCTGCCATCACCATGATGGCGGACGGTGACGGCAGCTGGACCCGGGCACTGGGTCTGGCCAAGGAGACCGGCGCCTTCGGCGGCGTGCGGGCCCAGCGTTTTGCCCTCATCGCCAACGACGGTGTGGTGGAGCGGCTCTTCGTGGAGGCGCCAGGCAAGTTCGAGGTGTCGGATGCCCAGAGCCTGCTGGCGGCGCTGTGAAAGATTAATCGGCGTTTGATTACACCTTGAAATAGCAAGCGACCCCGTTACACTGAGGCCGCGTTTGGATGGAGCCAGGCAACTTGCCTGGCTCTCGTGTTTGCCGTGGATGAGATAGAACAATATGACCCTGGCTTTTGTTGCCCTGATTGCCGGACTGGCGTTGCTGGTCTGGAGTGCCGACAAGTTCGTGGACGGCGCCGCCGCCACCGCCCGTTACGCCGGTATGCCGCCGCTGCTGATCGGCATGGTGATCATCGGTTTTGGTACCTCGGCCCCCGAGATGGTGGTCTCCGCGCTGGCGGCCTCCCAGGGCAATCCCGGGCTCGCGCTCGGCAATGCCTATGGCTCCAACATCACCAATATTGCCCTGATCCTGGGTCTGACCGCCCTGATCAGCCCCATTGCCGTCGCCTCCCAGGTGGTGCGCAAGGAGATCCCCATCCTGCTCGGCATCACCCTGCTCTCCGGCGCCCTGCTCATCGATGGCAATCTGGGCCGGATGGATGCCGCCATTCTGGGGGCTGTGTTCGCAGTGCTGATGGGCTGGTCCATCTGGGCCGGCATGAACGGCAAGGGGGATGCGCTGGATACGGATACCGAGGAGGACATCGTCTCCGAGGGCATGTCTCTCAAGAGCGCCATCCTCTGGCTCATCGTCGGCCTGGTGCTGCTGATCGGGGCTTCCCGTCTGCTGGTGTGGGGGGCGGTGACCATCGCCCAGGGCTTTGGCATCAGCGATCTGGTGATTGGCCTGACCATAGTTGCGGTGGGGACCTCCCTGCCGGAGCTGGCATCGTCCCTCATCGCCATTCGCAAGAACGAGCACGATCTGGCCCTTGGCAACGTGCTGGGTTCCAACCTGTTCAACACCCTGGCCGTGGTGGGCATCGCCGCCGGCATCCACCCGCTCGAGGTGGCGCCCGAAGTGCTTTCCCGCGACTGGAGCATCATGATGGGGCTGACCCTGTTGCTGCTGGTGATGTGTCTGGGCCGCAAGGGGCAGGGGCGCATCAACCGGCTGGAGGGGGGCGTGCTGCTCGCCTGCTTCGTCGCCTACACCGGCTGGCTGCTGACGAGCCAGTTCATCTAGTCTGGTGATGAAATGAAAGAGGGGACGCCGCGGCGTCCCCTCTTTTTTGTGCGCGGGTCCTGGTCTCAGGCCACGGCAACCAGCTTCTGCTTCTGGGCGCTGTCCAGGATCAGGATGCTCGCCTTGGGGAAGAAGTTGAAGGTGGAGGCGGAGGCCCAGGTGTAGGCCCCCATCACCCGACCCACCACCAGCTCGCCGATCTCGAGATCCGGCAGCATGATGCTGTCGCGGATGACGTCCACGCTGTCGCAGGTGGGGCCGGAGAGCACCGCATTGTGCAGTTCGCCGTGGGCATAGGGCGTGCTCACCGGGTAGGTAACGTGGTCGTAGAGCTGGCCGTTGTAGCTGCCGTAGAGACCGTCATCCAGGTAGTACCAGATCTTGTCGCCGCGGTGGGCCTTGCCCATCACGCTGGAAACCGAGGTCATGGCCGGCGCGCTGATGAAGCGGCCCGGCTCGGCAATCTTCTGCACCGTGGCGGGCAGCTTGGCCAGGGCCTCGCGGATCGGGGCGCAGAAACCGTCGATGTCGAACTCGCCGCCGTCATAGTCCACCGGAAAGCCGCCGCCGATGTCCAGCACCCAGGGCTTGAGCCCTAGCTCCCAGGCCTGCTCCATGATCTCGCGGCAGGCGTCGATGGCCTGCACGTGGCGACGGGCATGGGGCACCTGGGAGCCGACGTGGAATGACAGCCCCATCACCTTGATCCCCTTGGCCTGGGCCAGTTGCAGCAACGGCAGTGCCTGCTCCGGGGTGCAGCCGAACTTCTTGGAGAGATCGACCTTGGTCTCGGGGTTCGGGAAGCTGACCCGCAGCAGCAGTTTCACTTCATCCTTGTAGGGCAGGAACTTTTCCAGCTCCAGCGGGTTGTCATAGACAAACACGGTGCAGCCGAATTCCAGGGCATAACGGATGTCGCTGTCACGCTTGATGGGATGGGTATGGATGCAGCGTCCCGGGCGAACCCCTTGGCTGCGCACCAGATCCACTTCGCCATTGGTGGCCAGATCGAAACAGGCCCCCTCTTCCTTCAAGACAGAGACCACCGCCTCGTGGGGCAGGGGCTTGAGTGCATAATGCAAGCGCACATCGGGCAGGGCGGCCGCCAGGGCCCGATACTGTTTGCGGACGGCTGCCTTGTCGAGCAGCAGCAGGGGGGAGCCGAATTGTTCAACCAACTGACGGTAATCTTGTGCGACCAGGGTCTCGTTCATTCTCTTTTGATAGTCCTTAGGGGGCGTGATATGCCCAAGCCATATGCGATTGAACCGGCGACGGCCGGCTCAGGCGAGCGGTCCGGAGGGACCCACCAGGCACATTGCATAACTCCCTTGCAAAGTGCTTAGTTATGCGCGGGATTATCGGCTTATTGAGTTTGTGTGCAAGCATTTTGATTGGATATGTCGGCAAGTTTTTCTGGTCGAGACGAAACAGGCTCTTGATACGGGGAGCGATCAGGGCCGTGATGGGGAGCACCTCCGAAGGGAGCTTGATAAGCTGTTGATAGTTAACGAACTAATAACATCAGGCCTGGAGGTTGCGGCCAGGTAAAAAGGGGGCGCCGGGGCCAGGGAGTGCGAGACAGCTCACATTTTTTGGATTACCATGCCCGCTTCCTGATCCAAACTAGTTCGGATGAAGGTAGCAGGAGAGCGATGGACAACCATCCACCGAAGAAGTGAATCTTTCAGGTACCGGGCAACCGGTGTGGACTGCTACTGGACGATACTCTGGAGAGACCCGTTGAATCGGGCGCCGAAGGAGCAAGGCACCGTGATTGCATCGCAATCTGGCGCCGGAAACTCTCAGGCAAAAGGACAGAGGGGATGGGATGGTTGTACCTGGGCTTGGCCCGCATCCGATCGCCTCTGGCCGATCGCGACACCTATGGGAAGATCATCCTTCTCCTCCTTAATCGTTGTTTTTAAGGAGGATGCATGTCATCAATTCAATCGGCGCTCGCCGCCATCGATAGCTTTATCTGGGGTCCCCCCCTGCTGATCCTGCTGGTCGGGACCGGTATCTATCTCACCTGGCGATTGGGTCTGCTTCAGATCGTGCGTTTGCCGCTGGCCCTCAAGCTGGTCTTTGGCCGCGATCAGGGGCAGGGCAAGCAAGGGGATGTCTCCAGCTTTGGTGCCCTGTGCACCGCCCTCTCCGCCACCATCGGCACCGGCAACATCGTCGGGGTCGCCACCGCCATCAAGCTCGGCGGCCCGGGCGCCCTGTTCTGGATGTGGATGGCCGCCCTGTTCGGCATGGCCACCAAGTACGCCGAGTGCCTGCTGGCGGTGAAATATCGCCAGCAGGACGCCAACGGCCAGATGGCAGGTGGCCCCATGTACTATCTGGAGAAGGGGCTCGGCTCCAGGCCGCTCGCCAAGCTGTTTGCCCTGTTCGGCATCGGCGTCGCCTTCTTCGGCATCGGTACCTTCCCCCAGGTCAACGCCATCAGTGATGCCATGAGCCTCTCCTTCTCGGTACCCCGTGAAGTGACCGCCGTGGTGCTGACCCTGATCGTGGCGCTGGTGACCCTGGGGGGTATCCAGTCCATCTCCAGTGTGTCGAGCAAGGTGGTGCCCTTCATGGCCATCTTCTACATCGTCGCCTGTGCCGGGGTGCTGGTGAACAATGCAGGCGCCCTGCCCGATGCGGTCATGCTGGTGATCGGGAGCGCCTTCACCGGCCATGCGGCCACCGGCGGTTTCGTCGGCGCCGGCATTATGCTGGCGATCCAGTCCGGGGTGGCGCGCGGGGTCTTCTCCAACGAGTCGGGCCTGGGTTCGGCCCCCATCGCGGCGGCGGCGGCCAAGACCGATTCCTGCGTGGAGCAGGGGCTGGTCTCCATGACCGGCACCTTCATCGACACCCTCATCATCTGCACCATGACCGGCCTGACGCTGGTGGTGACCGGGGTGTGGAGCGGCGATGCAAGCGGTGCGGCCATGACCAGTCTGGCCTTTGCCCAGGGGCTGGATGCCCATGTGGGCCAGTATCTGGTGAGCATCGGCCTCCTGTTCTTCGCCTTTACCACCATCCTTGGCTGGAACTACTACGGCGAGCGCTGCACCGAGTACCTGTTCGGGGTGAAGGCGATCAAACCCTACCGCCTCATCTATCTGGTGCTGGTGGCGAGCGGTGCCTTCCTCCATCTGGACCTGATCTGGCTCTTGGCCGACATCGTCAACGGCCTGATGGCGGTGCCCAACCTCATCGGCCTCATCGGCCTGCGCCACGTGGTGATTGCCGAGACCCGCGCCTACTTCAGCCGGGACCGGGATACGGAGTCCGAGCCCGAGCCGCAGACGGCCTGATGAGAAGCGGGCCTGCGGGGAGCCCTGTCACCGGGCCCCTGTCCATGGCGTCAACCGGGATCCGGGCTGGGATGGAAAAACCCGGGGCTTGATCCCGGCTCCTCTGACAATATCTGTGCGAAATACGCAAAAGCCACGACGCTCATCGTGGCTTTTTTGCATTTTACGCAATGAATGGCGGCGCTTGTTGCCCCCAGGGGGTCAGGGGGAGGGAATATCTCCGGTGAGCCGCTGCGCCAGCGCCCTGCTCACCCGGCTCACCAGGGCCGCCTCATCCCCCTGCCAGCCAATGGCGTGAGCCAGGGTGGTGGAGGTGCCCGGAGCAAAGCGCAGCTCGCCCCCGGCCAGTTCGTAGAAGCGGCTCGCCATCCGGGTGCCCTCGTCCACATCCCCCGCCACCAGCAGCATGGCCTGAGCCAGCACGGCGCCGTCGTGCTCCCGGCCCGGCGCCAGCCAGCGCTGGGCGGTGCCGGTCACCTTGCGGCCCCCGATCACCAGGTTGTACTGGCCGTCGCAAAACGAGCCGGGCACGAAGTCGTAGCTGCCCGCAAGACCGTGTTCCTCCAGCAGGGCGAGCAGGGGCGCCCCCAGCAGCCGGTAGTAGTGGGCCAGATCCGTGGTGGTGCGGGGCAGCATGAGGGAGAGGTTGAGGATGCCGGCGCCGTGGGGCACGGCGGTGCCGCCGCTGTCGCGCACGAACACCGGCCAGTCCTCGGCGGCCAGCTGCTCGCAGGCGGCCTGGTAGCGGGGCAAACGGGTATCCTTGCGGGTGACGATGAGGCATTGGGGGCCCTGCCAGAGGAGGGCTCTGGGCTCGCCGTCACCGGCGCACTCCCGCAGCCAGCGCTGCTCCTCGGCCAGGATCTGGTCGGGTGTCTGGTGGGCGGGCGGCGGGGGCAGCAGGGTATAAGGCATGAGAGGCATCCTTTGGCAGAGGCTGCCAAGCACAGTACGCGCGGGGGCAAACAAGGTAAAGCCCCGCATGGCGGGGCTTTGGTGCAAGGATGGCGGAGTGTCAGGCCTGTGCGGCGGCGCGCCTGGGCAGCAGCAGATTGAGCAGGATGGCGGTGAGGCCGCCGGTGGCGACGCCGTAGGAGAGCACGCTCCTGGCCAGCTCCGGCAGGTGTTGCAGCACCTCGGGCACCTGGGCCACTCCGAGACCCATGGCGAGCGACACCGCCAGGATCATCAGGGCGCGGCGGTCCAGCTCCTCCCGGGAGATGATGCGCACCCCGGCGGCGGCGATGGTGCCGAACATGACGATGGTGGCGCCGCCGAGCACGGGTTCAGGTATTTGTTGCACCAGGCTCGCCACCGCCGGGAACAGGCCGAGCAGGGCCAGCATGGCGGCGATGAAGAGGCCGACATGGCGGCTGGCCACCCCGGTCAGCTGGATGACGCCGTTGTTCTGGGCGAAGGTGGACATGGGGAAAGTGGAGAAGACCGCCGCCAGCATGGAGTTGGCGCCATCGGCCAGCACGCCCCCCTTGATCCGCGCCATGTAGACCGGCCCTTCCAGCGGCTCGCCGGAGATGTCGGAGGTGGCGGTCATGTCGCCGATGGCCTCCAGCGCCGTCACCACGAAGATGATGGCGAGCGGCACGAACAGCTGCCAGTCAAAGCCGAGCCCGTAGTGGAGCGGAACAGGCACCATCAGCAGCGGGCCGTCGAAGGTGGGGACTGCCACCTTGCCCAGCAGCAGCGCCACCGCATAGCCCGCCAGCATGGCGATCATGATGGCGGAGAGGCGCAGCCAGGGGTTGCGACTGCGCTGCATCAGCACGATGAGGCCGAGCACCAGCAGGGAGAGAAAGAGGTTGGTGTGGCTGGCGAAGCTGCCGTCCGCCAGGGCGCCGTAGCCGCCCCCCATGCTGATGAGCCCTACCTTGATGAGGGTCAGGCCGATGAGCAATACCACGATGCCGGTCACCAGCGGGGTGATGATCCGTTTGACCAGGTGCAGGAAGCGGCTCATGACGACGATGGTGAGGGCCGCTGCCAGCATGGTGCCGAACAGGGTGCCCAGCAGATCGTCGGTGGGCATGGCCGCCTGCTTGAGGGCGAGGCCGGAGGCGATGATGGGACCGAGGAAGTTGAAGCTGGTGCCCTGTACCGAGAGCAGGCCGGAACCGAGGGGGCCGAAACGGCGGGTCTGGATGAAGGAGGCGATGCCGGACATGACCAGGGACATGGAGACGATGTAGCGGGTGTCATCGGCAGGGAGGCCGAGGGCGTTGGCGATGATGAGGGGCGGGGTGATGATGGCGACAAACATGGCGAGCATATGCTGCAGGGCGGCGAACAGGGTCTGGGGCAGGGGGGGGACATCCTCGATGCCGTAGACCAGTTCGCTGTGGGCTCGCCTGGGGGGATGGGCCTCTCGGATGGCGCTTGGGGCGGCAGCCTGTTCCATAAATACCTCGAATGTGTGGGGGGATGGGAGAAAATTGGGCGCTATTTTAGTGATTGGTATCGCGCTTTCCAGCGCTAATTGAGCGCAAACTCGTTTATTTTTCGATGGGTTGAAACGTTTTCCTGTGGCGATTAAGATCCGCCGGTTTGTGTGAGACCGATCCCTCACAAAGGGGAGGGAGGCTGATGCATCAGGATGGGGACGGTGTAGAATGAGCCCTCGGTTCGAAGATGGAGACTCTGGATGCTGAAGCTGTCGGAGTTCTGGAGTGCCCGCGCCCACTCCGAAGATTTTACCCTGACCCGGATGGGCTTCATGACGGTGCGGCTGCGGCTGCTCACCTGTCTGCTGATGGCGGGGCTCCCGAGCTGGGCCCTGGTGGACTGGCTGACCCTGCCAGCCATCCAGTTCGAGGCGCTGTTCCAGGTCAGGATCTTCTGCCTGCTGGCCCTCTCGCCCCTCATCCCCCTCTCCTATCTCATCCACTTCAAGCGCGAGCGCATGAAGCTGGCGCTGGGCTACCTGATGGCGGTGATGATGCTCTTCTCCCTCATCTGCCTGCACAGCTTCGGCGCGGATCAGGAGATGCAGGCGGGCTACATGGCCTTCCCCTATCTGCTCATCAGCCTGTTCGCCATCTTCCCCATTCCCCTCTCCCTCAGCCTGCAGCTGGCGGGGGGGATCCTGGCCACCATGCTGGCGGGCAACTGGTTGCTGGTGGGCCAACCCCTCTGGAGCGTGCAGACCCTCAACCAGGTCTGGCTGCTGGGGCTCTTTGCCATCGCCAGCGCCTGGGTGCAGTGCGGCCAGCTCAACATGCTGCTGCAACTCTATCGGGAATCCACCACGGACGAGCTGACCGGCATGATGAACCGCCGCCTGCTGATGAAGCAGCTCGAGAAGGCGAGGGCCGCCATGATCCGCAAACAGGCTCCCTTCGCGGTGCTGCTGCTGGATCTGGACCGCTTCAAGCGCATCAACGACACCTTCGGCCATCTGGCGGGGGATGCGGTGCTCAAGGAGGTGGCGGCCACCCTGTCGGAACAACTGGAGCCTGGCATGGTGCTCGGGCGTTACGGCGGGGAGGAGTTTGCCATCCTGTTGCCCGGTTGCACGGATCTGGCACAAGCCAAGCGGGTGGCGGAGCGGCTGCGGGTCGCGGTGGAGGCGAGGTTGGTGAAAAGCCCCACCTCCGACGAGCTGCTGGAGGTGACGGTGAGCATCGGTCTGACCCTGGCCCAGCGTGGCGAGGGGGTGGAGGATCTGCTCAACCGGGCGGACGAGTGCCTCTACATGGCCAAGATGGCGGGTCGCAACTGCGTGGTGGCCGAGGCCGGCAAACCCGCGGGCGATGCAGGGCGCACAAAAACGGATGCCGCCTGAGGGCGGCATCCGGTGATGACGGGGCTGGCGTCAGGCCAGGGTGTATTTGCCGGAGAGCTGCTGGGCCAGCAGCTTGAACATGTTGAACACCGCCATGGTCTTGCCGGTCGGGGTGCCGTCTTCAGCCAGGAAGAACTCCCCCTTGAACACCAGAATGTCCCCCTTCTGCTCCACCGAGTCGGCGCGCATGCCGTGGATGAAGTCCTCGTGTTCACGAATGATCTTGTTGGCCATCTCCAGCAGGGCAGTCTCGGTGATCCGCTCTTTTTGTGGTTGCATGCTCGTCTCCTTAAACGACTACTGGGCAGGGGCACAAGGGTCGGCATGGCCGGCGCACCCCGCCTCTGATTGAAGAGGGGGCCAGCATACTGCAAAGCGGGATTTTCTGTCATTGATATGACCCCGCATTTTCCCGCTTTGCGCTCTTCCCTTATCCCAGCACCAGATTGCGCAGCCAGCGCCGCTGGCGAATGCGGCGCTGCACCAGCAGCACCTTGGAGAGCTCCTCCAGCAGGACCACCGCCACCACCCAGGAGAGGGGCCAGCCCAGCAGGCTGACCGCCACCCAGGCCAGCGGCAGGCCGATGCACCACATGCCGACGATGTCGATGAAGATGCTGTAGTTGACGTCCCCCCCCGAGCGCAGTACCCCGACGATCCCCACCATGTTGAACACCTTGAGCAGCATGCCCAGACACATGATGGCGAGCACCTGGCCGGCCTCAGTCATCAGCTCGCCCGGCAGGTTGCCGACCCATTGCAGCAGGCTGCCCTGCATCAGCCAGACTGCGGTCCCCACGAGCAGGGCGCCGACGGGGGCCAGCAGCAGGAAGAGCTGGGAGTGCTGCCAGGCCTCGTCATACTCCTCTGCCCCGAGCCGGTGACCGAGCAGGGTGGAGCAGGCCACCGCCAGCCCGAAGAAGAGGGAGATGAGGATGCTCTCCAGCGTGCCGAGGGTGGTCATGATGGCCAGGGCGTCGGTGCCGAGGTGCGCGTAGAGGAAGCCGTAGAGCAGCATGCCGAAGGCCCAGAGCCCGTCGTGCAGCAACAGCGGCAGGGCGATCAGGGTGAAGCGCACCACCTCCTTGCGCTTGAAGGCGGCGAGCCAGTCTTGCTTGCGCGGGATGAGACGGGGCTCGGCACGCCACACATAGGCAAGCAGCAGCGCGGTCTGCAGCAGGCGCGACAGGGTGGTGCCCCAGGCGGAACCGGCTACTCCCATGGCCTCGGCGCCGAAATGGCCGAAGATGAGGGCATAGTTGAGGATGACGTTGGCGATGATGGCGATGATGCCGATACGGGTCGGCGCCGCGGCATTGCCCACCGAGCGCAGGGCCGACTCCAGGGGCACCACCACGGCGGTGCAGAGGATGGTGGCGCCGGTGATCATCAGGAACTCGTCGGCCAGCTCGCGCAGCGCGGGCTCCTGGCTGGCAAACCCGAGCACGCTGCCCGGTGAGAGCACATAGACGAGGGCAAAGGGCAGGCTTACCGTCAGGGCGCCCACCAGGGCCAGGGCCAGGGAGCGGCGCACCCCGGCCATCTCGCCACGGCCGAAATATTGTGCCGCCAACACCGAGACCCCGCCCGAGAGCCCCGCTATCACCAGCAGATTGAAGAAGAAGACCCGGTTGCCCAAGCCGACCGCCGCCACAGCCGTGGTGCCGAGCTGGCTCACCATCATGATGTCGATGAGGCCGAGCAGGGAGAACATCATGGATTGCAGCGAAACCGGCAGGGCCAGTCGCCACAGTCGCGTCATGAACTCGCGATCGGTGGTTTGTTTTAAAATCGCTTGCCAATAATTCATTTATGTTAACCGGGTTGGTAAAAATCAGGTTTTGTCGTGGGTATGATAGGGGTGATATCGGGAGGCTTCACTGTGAGCCTCTCTCGGCTTTCTTGTGCAAAACTATCCTGTTGAGGTGCTATGCCATTTATCAGCGAGTGTCTGGAAATCGCCCCGGCCTGCGAAGAGCGGATGCTGGGACGCGAAGGGCTGCCCCTGCTTGGGGAGGCGGGCGTCTTCCTGACCGGCCTCTCGACGATACGGGAGCACTACCTTATCCGCCGCAACCGACCGGAGTTTCACATCCTGATGGTGAGCCATGACGAGGGGGGCGCCCTGCTCACCGATGGCGGGGAGCAGCCCATCCCGGCGGGAGCCCTGGTCTTTCTCCCGGCCGCCGTGCCGGGGGGCCTCAGGCTGGTGGGGGAAGTCTGGCATACCAGCTGGATCCTGCTGGACGACGTGCCGCGCTGGCAGCATCTGCACCGGCTTGGCCATCGCATCTGGCAGGGGGAGGAGGGGGAGCAGCTCTACCACCTGCTCAGCCTGATGCAGGGGGAGGGAATACGTTCGCCGCTCCAGCCCCAGCTGCTGAGCCTGCTGCTGGCGCTCTTGGAGCGGACCCTGCAGGGGGAGGTGCGCGGCACGCCGGAGCTGCGGCTGCAGGCGCTGTTTCGGCGGGTGGAGGCACGTCTGGACGAGCCCTGGAGCGTGGCCCTGCTGGCCGACCAGATGGCCTGCTCGGTACCCCATCTGCACCGGCTCTGCCAGCAGGTGTTCGGCATGGGCCCCATGGCCTGGCTCACCGGACTTCGCATGAACAAGGCGCGCCAGTTGCTGCTCTACACCAACTGGCCGCTGGCCGAGCTGGCGGCCCGGGTCGGATACAGCGACGGCGCCAACTTTGCCAACCGTTTTCGGCGTCTGACGGGTCAGACTCCGGGGGCCTTTCGTCGACTGGGTCGCAAACCTTTCGCAAGGGAGGTGCAAACCCTTTGAAATTGTTGGCTCAAGCCCATAGGATCGACGGGCCACACAGTCAAGGTACAGATCCATGTTTGAAGATAATAATCAGAAACGTCCCCTCTACATTCCCTACGCAGGTCCAGCCCTGCTGGAGACGCCGCTGCTCAACAAGGGCAGCGCCTTCACCAGCGAAGAACGCAGCAGCTTCAACCTGGAAGGTCTGCTGCCCCAGAACATCGAAACCATCGAAGAGCAGGCAGAGCGTGCCTATCGCCAGTTCATGGCGTTTGGCAACGACATGGACAAGCACATCTATTTGCGCAACATCCAGGATACCAACGAAACGCTCTTCTACCGCCTGCTGAACAACCACCTCACCGAAATGCTGCCGGTCATCTACACCCCGACGGTCGGCAAGGCGTGCGAGGAGTTCTCCAACATCTATCGCCGCGCCCGCGGCCTCTTCATCTCCTATCCGGACAAGGACAGGATCGATGACATGCTGCAAAACGCCACCAAGCAGAACGTCAAGGTGATCGTGGTCACCGATGGCGAACGCATCCTGGGCCTCGGGGATCAGGGCATCGGCGGCATGGGCATTCCCATCGGCAAGCTCTCCCTCTACACCGCCTGTGGCGGCATCTCCCCGGCCTACTGCCTGCCGGTGGTGCTGGATGTGGGCACCAACAACCAGCAGCTGCTGAACGACCCCTTCTACATGGGGTGGCGCCATCCGCGCATCTCCGGCGAAGAGTACGACGAGTTCGTCGATGCCTTCATCCAGGCGGTCAAGCGCCGCTGGCCGGACATCCTGCTGCAGTTCGAGGATTTCGCCCAGGGCAATGCCACCCCGCTGCTCAACCGCTACAAGGATGAGCTGTGCTGCTTCAACGATGACATTCAGGGGACCGCCGCGGTGACCCTGGGCAGCCTCATCGCCGCCTGCAAGGCCTCCGGTGCCAAACTCTCCGAGAAGCGGGTCGCCTTCCTCGGGGCGGGCAGTGCCGGGTGTGGCATCGCCGAGCAGATCGTGGCGCAGATGAAGGCCGAAGGGCTGACCGACGCCGAGGCGCGGGGCCGGGTCTTCATGGTGGACCGATTCGGTCTCATCACCGACAAGATCCCCAACCAGCTCGACTTCCAGCGCAAGCTCTCCCAGCCAGTCGAGCGGATCAAGGAGTGGCCGGTGGGGGACAACATCTCCCTGCTGGAGGTGATGGAGCACGGTCGCCCGGACATCCTGATCGGGGTCTCCGGCCAGCCGGGTCTGTTTACCGAAGAGGTGGTCAAGACCATGCACAAGCACTGTGCCCGTCCCATCATCTTCCCGCTCTCCAACCCCACTTCCCGGGTCGAGGCGACACCTGCTGATCTCATTCGCTGGACCGACGGCCAGGTGCTGGTCGCCACGGGCAGCCCGTTCGCACCGGTGGAGTACAAGGGCAAGCGCTACGTCATCGCCCAGTGCAACAACTCCTTCATCTTCCCGGGGATCGGCCTTGGGGTGATCGCCTCCGGTGCCAACCGGGTGACCGATGCTATGCTGATGTCGGCCAGCCGTGCCCTGGCGGATTGTTCACCCCTGGTGAAGGGGGAAGAGGGCTCCTTGCTGCCGGATCTGGCGGACATCCATCAGGTCTCCCGCTACATCGCCAAGATGGTGGCCAAGACCGCCATGTTGCAGGGCAAGGCGGTGCAGACCCCCGATGATGTGATCGATCAGGCCATCGAGGCGAACTTCTGGCGTCCCGAGTACCGCCGCTATCGTCGTACTTCCTTCTGATCCCAAGGGGACAGACATGCAGAAGGGATGCCTCGGCATCCCTTTTTTGTGCACGGCGGTGAAGGAAGAGGAGGTTATTGTGCCGGTTGCTCGGCGGGGGCGGGCTCGGCAGGATTGCTGACGCCGGTGACCCGGATTTCGACCCGGCGATCCGGGGCCAGGCAGTCGATGAGGGCGGCCCTGGCCTTGATGGCATCACACTGGGTGCCGGTGACCGGGTTGCTCTCGCCGTTGCCCTGGATGCTCACCTTGTCTGCGGGCAGCCCCTTGCCAATCAGGAAGTTGGCGACCGTGCTTGCACGGGCCTCCGACAGTGCCTGGTTGTTGGCATCCGAGCCGATGCGATCCGTGTAGCCCATCACCACGGCGCTGCCATCCTTGGGTTTGACGTCGACGATCTGCTGGTAGAGGGCGTCGAGTGCCTGCATCCCCTCCGGTTTGAGCTCCGCCTTGCCAAAGGCAAACAGCACATCCGAACTCAGGTTGAAGGTCTGATCCACCGGCTCGGGAGCCGGGGGCGGCGGTGCCACAACCAGAGGCGCGGCCACCGGCACTGCGGCGACGGTGCGATTGGGGTGAAGCACCAGCTCGATGGTGGCGGTACTGATGTCGCTGACCCAGCGTTTGGTACCGCTGCCCACCTTGTCGTTGTCAGGATCGTCCCCGACTCGCACCATGTAGCGGTAGCGGGTCTGGATGTCTACCCAGTCGCTCAGTCTGGCGGTCAGGCCCAGACCCGCCAGGGGAGCCAGATTGTCATCCCCCCCGTTGACGGAGTCGACGTGATAGAGATAACCGCCCCTTCGGCAAAGACAGAGAAGATGTCCCCCAGGGGCAAACGGCCAATGACCGACAGGGTGGCCCCCTTGCTGTTGAAGTCCTGGCCGGCGATATCCCAGTCACCGGTGGAGAGGTAGCCGAGCTCTGCCCCCAGATTCTCGTTGTAGTTGTAGCCGACAAAGGCGTTGATGGCGGTCGCGTCCTTGCCGACACCCTGGCTGAAATCATCGATGTCATGGGCAAAGGCCCAGCCACCCCCAGCCCCCACATACCAGTCGTGAACAGGTGCCGCCTGGGCGGCACTCGTCGCCAATGCCAATGCAATCCACACAGGTTTCAGTCTTATGTTCATCGCGTATCCTCGTCGATGTTGGGTGTTATAGGGCTCCCAGCCCTTTGCTATGTATAGCCAACATTATGTATAGGCGATGTGAGCGCTTTAACCATTTAAGTGACGCATCTGTATGGAGAATCGGTGGGGCAGGCTGGTGGGCGGCCCGCGTTGGCGGTGCCGTCCGGGCATTAAAAAAGGGGCCGGAATGGCCCCTTTTTGCAACAGGTGGTTGTCCCCTTATTGCTGCACTTCCTTTACGCCGGTGACGCGCACTTCGACGCGGCGATCCGGTGCCAGGCAGGCGATCAGCTGAGCCTTGGCCTTGATGCCGTCACACTGGGTGCCGGTGACCGGGTTGGCTTCACCACGACCTTCGATGGAAACCTTGCCAGCCGGCAGACCCTTGCCAACCAGGAAGTCGGCCACGGTGCGGGCACGGGCTTCAGACAGCTTCAGGTTGTAGGCATCGGAGCCGATGCGGTCGGTGTAACCCACCACCACGGCGCTGCCATCTTTCGGCTGGACGTCGACGATCTGCTGATACAGGGTGTTGAGCGCAGCAGCCCCTTCCGGCTTCAGGGTGGATTTGCCGAAGGCAAACAGCACGTCCGAGCTCAGGGAGAAGTTCTTGTCGACCATGACGGGCTCGGGAACCGGCTCGGGAGCCGGTGCCGGGGCCGGTGCCACATAGGTGGTGCGGTTCGGGTGCATCACCAGTTCCAGGGTGGCGACGCTCATGTCGGTTTTCCAGGTTTTCTGATCGTCACCCAGATCCCACATGTAGCGGTAGCGGGCCTGCAGGTCGATAAGGTCGGAGAGCTTGGCAGTCAGACCCAGACCCGCCAGCGGCGAGGTGCCGTTGTCGCTCTGGCCGTTGCCGTTGACGTGGTTGAAGTAGGCACCCCCTTCGGCGAAGACGGAGAAGATGTCATTCATGGGCAGGCGTGCGATACCGGACAGGGTGGCACCCTGGGTCTTGAAGTCGACGCCATCGACGCCAGCCTTGCCGGCATAGAGATAGCCGAGCTCGGCGGCAAAGTTCTCGGTGAAGTTGTAACCGCCGAACAGGGAGAGCGCGGTGGCGTCCTTGTCAGCATCCTGGCCGAAGGTATCCAGGTCGTGGCCATAGGCCCAACCTGCACCCATACCCGTGTACCAGTCGTCGGCCGCCTGAGCGGTGGTGGTTCCCATGGCTGCAATGGCCAGAGCAATCAGGGTTGGTGCCATTTTCATTTTCATCGTTTTATCCTTGTTGAGTTGCCGTGCTATGGGCGTACTGCGCACTCTTTGTTATACCGGTCGCAGATGACACTTCATGTGCGACACCGTGAGCGGATCACGGACGGCTTGAATAAAAAATGGATGGAAACCTGGATTCTCATGAAGCTGTTTCTCCATGGACAACTAACCGGGCACTGAGCACTTTTAATAGTTCATCCAATGTCTTACAAGCGTTGCTACTGTATTCTTTTGAATCAGCGTGATCAAGTTTCTGCACAGATATGCAGCGCCGACACCGGCGTCGCGGGGCCGCAATACGGGGGTAAAGGGGAGAAAAGGTGAGACAGAGAGTGTCGCTGGGGGGAGGAGAGAGACAGCAAAAGGGGATGCCGTGGCATCCCCTTTTTTACGTTACCTGAGCGAAGTCAGATTACTTTTGAACTTCTTGTACGCCGGATACGCGAACTTCTACGCGACGGTCCGGAGCCAGGCAGGAGATCAGCTGAGCCTTGGCCTTGACGCCGTCACACTTGGTGCCGGTGACCGGGTTGGCTTTGCCGCGACCTTCGATGGCAACCTTGCTGGCAGCCATACCCTTGCTGACCAGGAAGTTGGCAACGGTGCGGGCACGAGCTTCAGACAGCTTCTGGTTGTAAGCGTCGGAACCGATACGGTCGGTGTAACCAACAACAACGGCGTTGCCGTCTTTCGGCTGGAACTCAACGATTTGCTGGTACAGAGCGTTCAGGGCTTGCACGCCTTCGGCCTTCAGGCTGTCTTTGCCAAAGGCGAACAGCACGTCGGAGTTCAGGGCGAAGTTCTTCTCAACGATTTGCGGAGCCGGGGCCGGTGCTTCTTCAACAACCGGGGCCGGAGCAGGCGCTACGTAGGAAGTACGGAACGGATGCCATACAGCTTCCATGGTAAAGATGCTCTGCTTACCTGGGTAGTTCACGTTATTATCAATGGCGGTGCTGCCATCGGCATCAGCAACGTCCCACATATAACGATAACGACCTTGCAGATCCCAAGAGTCATTCAGTTTGTAGGTCAGGCCAGTACCAACCATTGGGGAAACTTGGCTGTTGCTGGTTTCCAGACCGTGAATATGTGCCCAGTTAGCACCTACTTCACCAAACAGGGAGAAATCATTACCCAAAGGCAGACGGCCAATAGCGGACAAAGTTACACCTTGGCTCTGATAGGGAGTGCCATCGGTGCTACCACGACCATTGTAGTTGTAACCTAGTTCGGTGCCAAAGTATTCGTTGAAGTTGTAACCGGCAAATGCATTGGTAGCCAAAGCGTCTTCGGTACCATCTTTGGCGGAATTATCCAGGCCATGGAAGTGAGCGGCACCAAGGCCAGCACCGAAGTAGAAATCATCGGCGGCTTGTGCTGCAGTTGCACCCATGGCAGCCATGGCGATGGCGATCAGGGAAGGAGCCATTTTCATCATAAAATTATCCTCGTTGAGATGGCACGTTATTCACGTGCTTCGCACTTTGTAATTTATTTAAGCTGCTGGCTCTGTCGCGACCAACTTGCGTTGGAGCAAACAGGGATCCTAGATCCATCCAGGAGGCACGTATCTGGGTGCACAAGTGCGCGGGTTGCACTGTCGACAATGCATACTCCGCCACGAACAGCCGACGTCATTCCGATGACGTGGCGCATTTTATGCCCATTTCAAAACATGATCAAGCTCACAGATAAGGGATGGGGCAAATTGTGTCGTAGGGATAACTGGCTGTTTCTTGGGATTTATTAGTGATCCAAGTAGGCGCGATGCAGTTTCTTCTCAAGCTTCATATAAGCCTCAGCCCAAGCGTGCCGCAGGGTGGCGTCACCCGCCCTGACCGAGAGGACAGCAAGATAGTCCGCCTCAGTTGCTTCGCACAGCAAGGGTGTGAAACTGAGCAAGAAGTGACGGGCGAGGTAGGGATCGAGAGGCCAGATGTTGAGGATGGCCCGCGCCACGGGCTGGACGGCGGTGGAGCAGATGAAGTGCCGATGACCCGCTTCCAGCCATTGGGCCATCTCGGCGAGGCTTTCTTCCGGCACGATGCCGCCATCGCCTTTCTCCCTGGCCAGCGTCATCGTGTGACCATTGCCCAGTGCCAGGGTGCCGTTTTCTGCCACGACGCCGTCGTGGCTGCGCAGGGGAAGCGTCGTCTGGCCTTCAAGATAGAGGCTGCAGCTGTCCGGGAGGGCCGCCAGCACGGTGGCGGCGTCCCCCTGCATGGCCATGGGCAGCCAGAACGCTTCGGCCCGGGTCTGCAGACCCTGGGCGAGCTGACGGGGGAGGGAGTCCGGGTCGGAATGAAGACGGGAAATGATGCCGGGAAATGCCATGTTGATGACTCTCTTGGAAATAACCGGCGAATTATACGAGGGATGGCCGGGCAACAAGAAAGGTTTCTTTTCGAGACTGTTTACCTGAGGCGACGCAGCGATTACCATCCCCGAGGTTTGTGAAGGGTTGTCGTCGAAAGACGCTGATTATAGATAGAGGCTCGACCATAACGAGTCCGTTCAAAACTGATACACTTGACTACGAGTCGTCGCGAAAAATAAAGGTGGAGTCAATCCGCCGAACGGAGTATGAAACACATGAATTCAAATATCGTAACTGTTGGCAAGAAGATCCGTCAGATCCGCGAAGCGGTAGGCCTGAGCCGTCCCAAGTTTGCCGATCTGCTGGGCGTCCCCCCAACCACCCTGAAGAACTATGAACTGGGTTACCGTGAAGTCGGAGGCGCCTTCTTGGTTGCCCTGGCCCACCACCCCGATCTGCACAAGTTCACCCTCTGGCTGCTGGCTGACAAGAAAGTCGCCGAAATCGGCCAGATCGGTCCGGACGATATTGCCAAGGCTTGATTTAGTTCAACCTTGATAAAAATGCCGCCCTCGAGGCGGCATTTTTTATTTATCAAAATGGATGATTATTTAATTAAATAATGCGTTGTGTGCGGTCAACGGCGATTTTCACTAAATCATCTTGTCGGGCTGGATTAATCCACGGAACACTCCGACCCTTTTAATTCAGGCGGTGATCCACACAGCGAGACAACGATGAGCCAATCCATTACCAAAGCCAGAGATGGGTTTACCAGCACCTTTGGCGTGCTGGCCGCGACTCTGGGGTCTGCCGTCGGGCTCGGCAATATCTGGAAGTTTCCTTATCTGACCGGTGAGAACGGTGGCGCCGGTTTTCTGCTGGTCTATGTCATCGCCACCCTGCTGGTGGGATTGCCGGTGATGATCTCCGAGATCATGCTGGGGCGCGAGGCCAGGACGGATGCGGTCAGCGGGCTCATCAAGCTGGCTCCGAAGGGGCAACCCTGGTGGCTGATCGCCGCCATGGGGGTGAGCGCGGCCTTCCTCATCATGTCGTTCTACTCCGAGGTGGCGGCCTGGGTATTTGCCTACATCTTCAAGGCGGCCAGCGGCGAGATCCTCTCCACCGATCCCGCCGTCACGGGTGCTGCCTTCAATTCACTCATCACGGATCCCTTGCAGAGTCTGCTCTGGCAGTGGCTGGTGCTGGCCCTGATGGGGGGGATCTTGCTGATGGGGGTCTCCAGGGGGATCGAAGCGGTCACCAAGCGGTTGATGCCACTGCTCTTCATCCTGCTGCTGGTGATAGGCGTGCGCAGCCTGACTCTGCCCGGAGCGAGCGAAGGACTGCATTTCCTGTTCTCGCCGGATTTCTCCAAGGTGACCGCAGGCGTCGTGCTGACGGCCATGGGGCTGGCGTTCTTCAAGCTCTCCATCGGGATGGGCTGCATGATGACCTATGGCAGCTACTTTCGGGACGATCAGCACATCCCTCTCACCACGGTACGGGTGATGTGCGCGGATCTCTTCGTCTCCATGCTGGCGGGGATCGCCATCTTCCCGGCGGTCTTTGCCTTTGGCTTCGAGCCGAGCGCAGGCCCCTCCCTGCTGTTCATCACCATACCCGCGGTGTTTGCCAGCATCCCGTTTGGACACCTCTTCATGGTGCTCTTCTTCGTGCTCTCCGCCATCGCAGCCACCGGGGCCATGCTCTCCATCCTGGAGGTGCCGGTCTCGGTGCTCTCCGAGCGATTTCACATGAGCCGCACAAGGGCGACCCTGATCAACCTGCTGGTGCTGGGAGCGGTCGGCTCGACCTGTGCGCTCTCGAGCAGCACGCTGGCGGATGTGCAGGTTGGCGGGAAAACCTTCTTCGATCTGTTCGACTTCGTCTCTTCCAACGTGCTGATGCCCCTTGGCGGCATTTTCCTCTGCCTCTTTGTGGGCTGGGTATGGGGATTCGAGCGGATGACGACGGCGCTGACCAATGGGGGCAAGCTGGCGCTGCCCATCCTCAGCCCCCTGTTTTTCATCATCCGCTATGTGTCGCCGCTGCTGATCCTGGTAGTGATGCTCAAGGGGCTGGGGCTGTTCTGAGCCGCGTAACCCGAAACAAAAAAGCGCCTATTGGCGCTCTTTTTGTCTTTTACCCCGATATGCCTTCATATCAGGCAGAGTCGTGACAGCTCCTCCTTGAGCTGCTCCAGGTTGCGCTCGACACAGGCTTCCCCCTCGTTGATGGCGTCGCTCGCGCGGTGGAAATCCATGATGGAGAGGTTGCCAAGGCGCGGGCAGAGCTGGATCTCGGGGGGATCCCCGGCCATCCGGGCACGGGTGATGCGCTCCTGCATGATGTTGATGGAGCCCGTCATCACCCCCCACATGCCGGGGGTACTGGGTTCGCGCTCGCCCCGGTTCAACCACTGGCTGAGCAGCCCCCCCTGCACGGGCTCGTCCGGTTCGTCGGTCCAGGGCTGGTGCATGTCGGTGTTGAGGTTGACGGCGATCACCACCTCGGCTCCCATGGCGCGGGCTAGGGAGATGGGGACCGGGTTGACCACGGCCCCGTCCACCAGCCAGCGCTCCTCCACCCGGGTCGGGGTGAGCAGGCCGGGCATACCGCAAGAGGCGCGCACACACTGGCGAAGCGGTCCTTCCTGCAACCAGATCTCGCGACCGGTATCGAGTTCGGTGGCGACGCAGGCAAAGGGCAGCGGCAGGCTTTCGATGGCGGGATCCCCCAGATGGCCGGCGGCGATGCCAAATACCTTGTCACCGCGAAACAGGCCGCCGGAGAGGGCAGGATCGAGCAGCCCCATGACCTGCAGGCGGCTGAAGCCGCGCACCCAGCTCTCCAGCTTGTCCAGTTCACCAGCGGCATAGGCGGCGCCGACAAAGCTGCCGATGGAGCAGCCAGCCACCAGATCCGGCTTGACGCCCAGTCGCTCCAGGGCACGGATGATGCCGATGTGGGCCCATCCTCGGGCCGCACCGCTACCCAGGGCCAATCCCAGACGGGGTTTTCGTGACACAGTTGCGTCTCCTGACATGAAGTGGGAGTCCAGCTTACTCCGGCTTCTCCTGTCCGTCATCCCGCCACGCTTCGCTGCGATTGCGGCCGTTGGCCTTGGCCTGATAGAGGGCGATATCGGCGCGGCGGATCACCTCCTGCAAGGAGATGGCCGGTGATTGACGACAGTGGCCCAGGCTGACGGTCACCTTCAGCTCGGCCGCGATGGCGCTCCAGGGATGCTCTGCTATGCACAGGCGAAGCCGCTCGGCCAAAGGGGCCAGAGGGATCGCTTCATCGGTGACGAGCAGCAGGAACTCCTCGCCGCCCCAGCGGATCAGGTGGCACTCCCGTGTCAGCAGGGACTGGCAGAGCTGCACCAGACGGATGAGGACCTGATCGCCCACCCCGTGGCCGAAACGGTCGTTGACCTGTTTGAAGTGATCGCAGTCAAACATGATGGCGCCGATGCGTTGGCGGCCTGCCAGGGCCTGGCGGTGTTCGAAGGCATCGAAGTAGTGGCGGTTGAAGGCGCCGGTCAGGGCATCGTGGCGCGACAGGTAGTTGAGGCGCCGGTTGAGGCGCTGGGCACGCAGGCTGGAGACGGTCGCCACCACCAGACAGAGAATGGTGATGAGCGCCGTCGCCGATTGCCACAACAGCGTCTGCAGCAGAGGCAGCAGCGGGATGCGATGGATGAGGGAGAGCGGTGTCTCCGGGATGGGATAGACGAGCTGCAAGGCGCCCTGTTGCCACTCATATTCCGCTGACTGCGCCGTCCTGACCGGGGGCGGCGCGGTACCGGACTGGCTGCTGGCGAGGATCTGCTGATGGGCGTTGAGCAGGAACAGGGTGCCAATCCGGGGGGCGAGGCGGTGCAGGGTCTGCGCCAGCGTGACGGTCTGGATGTCGATGCTGAGCAGGCCAATGATCTGGCCGCCCTGGGTAATGGGCTGGGAGAGGGGGATCATCTGCCCCCGTCCGGCAAAATCCTGGTAGGGGCGCGAGAGCATGGCGTGCTCCAGGTGGGGATGCCTGGCCATCGCCTCCTGCCAGTAGGCCTTGCTGTAAATCACGGGATCGAAGCGAAACTGGCTGGATGGCACCCAGGGATAGAGGTAGATGAAATTGTCCGTACCGGTGAAGTAGATCCAGGCCACGTCCCTGTCCAGCAGCTTGCTGGCCGTGGCGAGCAGGGGGGAGAGGCTGAGGGCGAGATGTATTCTGGCTTGCCGCTCGCTGCCGTCATGGGGCAGCGGGCCCTGCCCGGTCAGGTTGCCGATGAGGGCGGGGGGCAGATCGACAGGGATGCGATCCAGATTGATGCCGTGCTCCCCGTCGGATTGCAGCGCCTGATAGAGCTGGCGAGAGAGCACGGACTGGGGATTGCTGCGCAGGCGCTCCTCCGCCTGGCCGCGCATGGCCTCAAGGAAGGTCTCCATCCGCTGGTGCTGGCTGCTGAGCTGGGTCGCGGCGTTGATGGTGTCACGCTTGTTGATCTCGGTAACCTGGCGAAACGCATGTTGCAGGGCGAGCAGCAACAGCAGCAGGCCGAGGCCCAGCAGCAGCCACTGCAATCGGTATCTGGCAAAGGCGGGGGAGGGAATGGACATGGGCGTACCGGAAGATGGCGAGAGTCGGCATCAGTGTAAGGCAGAACCCTGACGCGCGTGCCGACAAGATGCGTTTTTGATGATCTTCTCACCGGACTGTTACGTTTTGTCACATTTATACATAGTCACGGCATAGTCAGGGGGTAACATGGTGCCATCCTTGATGAAGCTATCTCTTCTTCCTCTCTCTTTGACTGCATGGATCTTGTGATGAAAACGCGCGTGTGGCTGTGGCTTTTCCCTCTTCTTCTATTGCTGGCGGCGGGCGCCTGGCATCTGCGGCAGGCTGAACCCGCCAGCAAGCCAGCACCAAGAGAGATCAATATCAGGGCCGAAACCGTCAGGCAGAGTCTGGCCGAGCCCTCCATCAAGCTGGTGAGCAAGCTTGCGGCCAATCGCTCCGTGGCCATCAGCCCCGAGGTGACCGGCCGCATTGCCACCATCGCGGTGAGCTCCGGCCAGCAGGTCACACAGGGGCAGACCCTGATCGCCCTGGATGCGGGCAAGCAGCAGGCGGAGCTGGCCGAGCAGAGCGCCAGCGTGCGCGACGAGGCTCGCAAGCTGCGGGACATGCGCAAGCTGGTGGCGCGAGGCGCCGTCACCACCTCGGAGCTGGAGGGGCAGGAGGCGACTGTCGCCCAGGCCCAGGCCCGGGTCGATGCGGCCCGTTACGAGCTCTCCCTGCGCACCCTGGCCGCCCCCTTCGACGGCACTGTCAGCCTCATCGATCTCAGCGAAGGAGCCCTGGTCAACAGCGGCGACGTGCTCTTGCATCTGGACGAGCTGGCAAAACTGCGGCTCGATCTGGCGGTGCCCGAGCGCTACCTCTCCCTGCTGCGCCCCGGCATGGCGGTGACGGCAACCAGCTCGGCCTGGCCGGATCAATCCTTTTCCGGCGTGCTGGAGACCCTCGACAGCCGGATCTCCAGCGACACCCAGAACATCAAGGCCCGCGTCATCCTGCCCAACACCGGTGGCCAGCTGCGTCCCGGCATGCTGATGAACGTGGATCTCTCTCTGCCACCCCAGAAGATGACCCTGATCCCCGCCCAGTCGGTGGAGTATGCCGGCGAGCAGCGCTTCGTCTATCGCCTGGAGGCGGACGGACGGGTGAAGCGCGTGCCGGTGGAGCTTGGCGACACCCATGGCGAGGCCGTCTGGGTGCTCAAGGGGTTGAACGTCGGCGATCGCATCGCGGTGGAGGGGCTGGTCAATCTGCGCGACGGCGCCCAGGTACGTGATCTGGGCGAGGTGAAAGGCTGATGTGGCTCTCCGATATCTCAGTACGCCGTCCCCTGGTGGCGGTGGTCATCAGCGCCCTGCTCACCGTGTTCGGCCTGGTGGCCTTCAGCAAACTCACCGTGCGGGAGATGCCGGATGTGCAGACCCCGTCCGTTTCCATCACCACCACCTATGAGGGGGCGGCCCCCGAGGTGATGGAGAGCCAGGTCACCAAGCCCATCGAGGATCAGCTCTCCGGCATCAGCGGCATCAAGAACATCAACTCGGTGACCCGCAAGGGGCGCTCCTCCATCACGGTGGAGTTCAAGCTCGGCTGGAACATGCTGGAGGGCACCTCCGACGTGCGTGACGCCATCTCCCGGGCCAGACCCAAGCTGCCAGACGGGGCGGACGAGCCCATGGTGACCAAGGACAACGGCAACGGGGATGTGGCCATCTGGCTCAATTTCAGCAGCACCCAGATGGACCGTACCGCCATGACGGATTACGCCAATCGCATGCTGGTGGACCCCTTGAGCCTGGTGGACGGGGTAAGCGAGGTCTCCCTCTCCGGGGACCTGACCCAGGTGATGTACGTGCGGCTGCGCCCCGCCGACATGGCGGCCCGCGGCATCACGGTGGCCGACGTGCAGGATGCCCTCAAGCGGGAGAACATCGAGCTGCCGGGCGGCGAGATCCGCAACAACACCATGACCATGGCGGTGCAGATCGCACGGCTCTATCACAGTGCAGAAGATTTTCGCACCCTGCCGGTGAAAACCGCCACCAATGGTCAGAGCATCTATCTGGCGGACATTGCCGATGTGGAGGTGGGGGCCAAGAACGAAGACAGCGCCTATCAGCGCAACGGCCGCGAGAGCCTGGGGATTGGCATCGTCGCCCAATCCACAGCCAACCCCCTGGCGGTGGCCCAGGGCATCGAGAAGAAGCTCGTGGAGATGCAGCGCTTCCTGCCGGAGGGGGCCACCCTTGAGGTCGACTACGACTCCACCATCTTCATCAAGCAAGCCATCGACGAGGTATACGAGACACTCGCCATCTGCGCCCTGCTGGTGGTCGCCGTGCTCTATCTCTTCCTCGGGCAGGGGCGCACCACGCTCATCCCTGCCATCACGGTCCCCGTCTCCCTGATTTCGGCCTTCATCGGTGCCTGGTATCTGGGCTTTTCCATCAACCTCATTACCTTGCTGGCCCTCATCCTCGCCATCGGCCTGGTGGTGGATGACGCCATCGTGGTGGTGGAGAACATCCACCACCACCTGCAACGGGGCGAGTCCCCCTTGATGGCGGCCTGGCACGGCACCCGGGAGGTGGGCTTTGCCGTCATCGCCACCACCGCCGTGCTGGTGATGGTGTTCGTGCCCATCGCCTTCATGGATGGCATGGTGGGGCGCCTCTTCACCGAGTTCGCCATCCTGCTCTCCCTGGCCGTGCTCTTCTCCTCCCTGGTGGCGCTCACCCTGACCCCGGCCATGGGCTCCTGGCTGATGCGTGCCGTGGACAAACCCAACGCCCTGACCGCCACCCTGGACAAGGGACTTGGCTGGGTGGAGGAGCGTTATCGCCGCGTGCTGGGGGCCGTGCTGCGCCGCGCCGTCTGGATGCCCCTGGTGCTGCTGATTTGCCTCGGCGGCATTGGCGCCCTCTTTGGCAAGCTGCCCGCGAGCCTCACCCCGACCGAGGACAGGGGCGTGCTCTATGTGTTCGTGAAAGGGGCGGAGGGCACCAGCATCGAGCGGATGAAGCGCAACATGCAGCAGGTGGAGGCCGCCATCCTGCCGCTGCTCGGCAAGGGGGTGGTGCAGGCCATGAGCTTCAGCACCCCGGCCTTCGGGCGCGGCGGCGATCAGACCGGCATGGCCATCATCCAGCTCAGCGACTGGGCGGTGCGGGACGAAACGGCCACCGAGTTTGGCCGCTCCCTGAGCGGTCGCCTCGCCGGCATCCCCGACGTGATGATCCGCACCTTCCAGCCGGGGTTCAGAGGCGGCTCCACCGCGGCGGTGCAGTTCGTGCTGCAAGGCTCCGATTACGGCGAGCTCAACCAGCAGGGGCTGGCACTCAAGGAGGCGGCGGCCCAAAGCGGGCTGATGCAGAGCCCGGATCTCGACTATGCCGAGAAGACCCCGGAGCTGCAGGTGACCATAGAGCGGGAGCGAGCCACCCAGCTCGGCATTCCGGTCTCCACCATCGCAAGCTCCCTGCAGGCCCTGCTCGGCGGCGTCAGCCAGACCACCTATGTGGACAGGGGCGAAGAGTATGATGTCTACCTGCGCGCCAACCAGACCCAGTTCAACGGCATCTCCGACATCAGCCGCATCTATTTGAAGGCCGCGAGCGGCGAGATGGTAAGCCTCTCCACCCTGGCGACCGTCACCCAGGTGGCGAGTCCCCAGCGCCTCAACCACTACCAGCGCCAGAAGGCGGTCACCCTCACCGCGGACGTGGCCCCCGGCCACACCCTGGGGGAGGCGCTCGACTTCCTGGATGGCTGGGCCGCGGATCACCTGCCCACCGGCATGTCGGTGGATTATGCCGGCGAGTCCAAGGACTATCGCGACAACCAGGGGGAGATGGCACTGGTGTTCGGCCTGGCCCTGCTGGTGGTCTATCTGGTGCTGGTGGCCCAGTTCGAGAGCCTGCTGACCCCGGCGGTGGTGATGATGACGGTGCCGCTCGGCATCTTCGGCGGCCTGCTCGGCCTCTGGCTCACGGGGCAGGAGCTCAGCATCTATAGCCAGATAGGCATGATCATGCTCATCGGCATGGTGACCAAGAACGGCATCCTCATCGTGGAGTTCATCAACCAGCTGCGCCAGCGGGGTGAAGGGTTCGAGGAGGCGATCATCAAGGGGTCGGTGCGCCGCCTGCGCCCCATCTTGATGACCTCGCTCACCGCCATCATCGGCGCCGTGCCCCTGATGCTCTCCATGGGGGCGGGGTACGAGAGCCGGATGGCCGTGGGGACCGTGGTCTTCTTCGGCTTGTCCTTGGCGACCCTGGTGACCCTGCTGGTGGTGCCCGCCATCTATCACCTGATCGCCAGACGCGCCGGGATGACGGGGGCACGGGACCGACTGGTGGACGAAATACTGGCCACGGCAACCCCGGCAAGTCCCTCCCCGGTGCCGGGGGCGGTGGCCCCCGAGGGGCGTGACAAACCGGCGGCCTAGCGTGCCGACCCGGATAACAGCAAGCAGGGCGCCAATGGGCGCCCTGCTTGTTGATGAGATCTGAGTCTGTCACGCCGACCTGTCGCGCCCGCTCGAAGGCGCCCCTTCCCCTCGCGTTCTGTAGGGGCAAAAAGCCGTCGCCCCCGCCTTGCTCTGCCGGTATAATGCGCGACCCGAATTGTTCCAGGTGGTCAAAATGCAGCCGGTTACCAACCTCTTCTCCTATCCCCGTTACTGGGCCGAGTGCTACGGCACGGCGCCCTTCCTGCCCATGTCCCGCGCGGAGATGGACAAGCTCGGCTGGGACAGCTGCGACATCGTGCTGGTGACAGGCGACGCTTACGTGGATCACCCGAGCTTCGGCATGGCGGTGATCGGCCGCATGCTCGAATCCCAGGGTTTTCGGGTCGGCATCATCGCCCAGCCAGACTGGTCATCGAAGGATGACTTCATGCGTCTGGGCAAGCCGAACCTCTTCTACGGGGTGACGGCGGGCAACATGGACTCCATGATCAACCGCTACACCGCCGACAAGAAGCTGCGTCACGACGACGCCTACACCCCGGGGGATGTGGGCGGCAAGCGGCCGGACCGTGCCACCCTGGTCTATACCCAGCGCTGCAAAGAGGCATATAAAGAGGTGCCGGTGGTCATCGGTGGCATCGAGGCATCCCTGCGCCGCATCGCCCATTACGACTACTGGTCCGAGACCATCCGTCGCTCCATCCTCATCGACGCCAAGGCCGACATCCTCATCTACGGCAACGCCGAGCGCCCCCTGGTGGAAGTGGCTCACCGCATCGCAGGCGGCGAGACCATCGACACCATGCAGGACATTCGCGGCACCGCCGTGATCCGCAAGGAGCCGCTGCCGGGCTGGCGCGGGGTGGATTCGAGCAAGCTCGACCAGATTGGCCGCATCGATCCCATCCCCAACCCCTATATGGAAGGGGCGCCATGCAGCGATGACGAGGGTTCCGCGCCGGCTGCGCAGGAGGCCAAGCCCATCCTGGTACAACCCCCTAAGCAAAAGCCATGGGAGAAGACCTACGTCAAGCTGCCGGCGTTCGAGCGGGTGAAGGAGGACAAGGTGCTCTACGCCCATGCGTCCCGCATCCTGCACCACGAGACCAACCCGGGCTGCGCCCGCGCCCTCTCCCAGGCCCACGGCGATCGCATCATCTGGGTCAACCCGCCTGCCTTCCCCCTCGAAACCGACGAGATGGACGGGGTGTTCGGCCTGCCGTACCAGCGGGTGCCGCACCCGGCCTATGGCAACGAGAAGATCCCGGCCTACGATATGATCAAGACCTCGGTCAACATCATGCGCGGCTGCTTCGGCGGCTGCTCCTTCTGCTCCATCACCGAGCACGAAGGGCGCATCATCCAGAGCCGATCGGAAGAGTCGATCTTGAAAGAAATCGAAGAGATCCGCGACAAGGTGCCGGGCTTTACCGGCGTCATCTCGGATCTGGGCGGCCCCACCGCCAACATGTACCGCTTACGCTGCAAGAGCCCCAAGGCCGAGCAGACCTGTCGCCGTGCCTCCTGCGTCTGGCCGACCATCTGCCCGCACATGGACACCGACCACAGCCCGACCATCAACCTCTATCGCAAGGCGCGCGACCTCAAGGGCATCAAGAAGATCCTGATCGCCTCCGGCGTGCGTTACGACATCGCGGTGGAAGATCCGCGCTACATCAAGGAGCTGGCCAAGTACCACGTCGGCGGCTACCTCAAGATCGCGCCGGAACACACCGAGGAGGGCCCGCTCTCCAAGATGATGAAGCCGGGCATGGGCAGCTACTACAGCTTCAAGGAGCTGTTCGACAAGTATTCCAAAGAGGCGGGCAAGCAGCAGTACCTGATCCCCTATTTCATCTCCGCCCACCCAGGCACCACGGATGAAGACATGGTGAACATGGCGCTCTGGATCAAGTCCAACCGCTTCAAGCTCGATCAGGTGCAGAACTTCTACCCGTCGCCGCTCGCCAACGCCACCACCATGTATTACACCGAGAAAAACCCCCTCAACAAGGTGAGCCGCCAGGGCGGGGACGTGTTCGTGGTGAAAGGGGAGCGTCGCCGTCGCCTGCACAAGGCGCTGCTGCGCTATCACGATCCGGCCGGCTGGCCGATGATCCGCGAAGCCCTGCTGGAGATGGGCAAGGGCCACCTCATCGGTAACGGCCCCGACTGCCTGGTGCCGCCGGAAGGCCGCGGCGAGGCCAAGGCCGAACGCAGCCGCAGCAAGGGCCTCAAGCCCGCGTTGACCCGCCACAGTGCCATCACCCATCAGCGCAGTAACGGGGCGGGCAACAAGGCGGATCGAAGTGAAGGGCCTGCTGCTAACAAGGGCGGCAAGGTGGACAATGGTAAACCAGCAGCTCAAGGTAAGCCTACTAATAAAGGAAAACCCCCGATCCGAGTTGGTACAGTTAAATCGGGAGGTCAGCGTGGCAAGTCCGTCACTAAAGGACACGGGGCCAAACGACCGGCTCGTTGATATTTCTAGATGAATTAAAGCAATAAATAAAATGGCGGCCATCTGGCCGCCATTTTAGGTTGGTGTTGAGCTTATTAATTCTGACATACTAGATGTACTGGTTTAATGTGCAGGGTGCTCATCAATCTTAAGTTATTTAGCATCTTAATACCTGATTACCCATGATTAGCAGTCAGTTACCACGAACTATACTGATGTTACGTACAGTTATCGAGGTGCGAGATCATGGCCAAAAGCAAAATCCAATTCCAGAAAGGCTACAGCCTGTTTGAGTTTCTCAAGGACTATGGCACTGAGGCTCAGTGCGAAAACGCGCTGTTCACTTGGCGTTTTCCTAACGGCTTTGTCTGCCCTGAATGTGCCAACAAGACCTGTTGTCGCCTGAGAAGGCGGCCACGTGTGTGGCAATGCAATCACTGCCGTCACCAGATGTCATTGACTGGAAACACGATTTTCGCAAACACCAAGCTCCCACTGACCAAGTGGTTTCTGGCAATGCACCTGTTGTCACAAACCAAAACAGGCTTGTCAGCGATGGAGCTAAAGCGCCAGTTGGGCGTCAAATATGACACCGCCTGGATGCTCAAGCACAAGCTGCTGCAAGCCATGAAAGAGTCCGATGACAAGCAGCCCATCAGCGGCATCATTCAGC
>NZ_JBFODJ010000053.1:0-17692 GCF_040908265.1 Aeromonas sp. R5-1 | reverse complement strand
GTAACTGTTCACCCAGATGGCATTGACAGGAAAAAGTGAGACGATCATCCCTTGATCCACTGTTGCCCCTTGCCTGATCCCGCCAGCTTGGCACCATCACGTCATGAGCAAACCCATTACGCCACCACCCGGCCTGCCGCTGACCCTCGAGCAAGCCAACGAGCTGATTTACAAGCTGATGGCGCGCATCGCCGAGCTTGAAGACCGCCTCAACCAAAACAGCAATAACTCCTCCAAGCCCCCCTCCACTGATGGCTCGGGGACCCCGCCTGCGCGCAAGCGCCCCGCTTCCGGCAAGGCTCGTGGTGCCCAGCCTGGCCACAAGGGGCAGCGGCGTGAACGTCATCCTGAGGACGACCGACTGACGGCAATACCACACTATCCTGCCCGGCAGTGCGCCTGCTGTGGTGAGCAGGTGGTGTCCCATGACAAGCCCTACCGGGTTCATCAGGTGTTTGACCTGCCCGAGGTCAGCTATGTGGTGACAGAGCATCAGCTGTATCGGGGCACCTGCCGTGGGTGCGTCACCACCAGTGAAGCAGCCCTGCCCGATACGGTGAGCCACAGCCAGATGGGGGCTAATCTGCTGAGCTATATCGCTTTGCAGAGTGGTCAGTTCCACCAGAGCATCAGCAAGATACAGCAGCAGCTCAAGCAGCACTTCGGTTTGAGCTTTAGCCGAGGCGCCATCAGTGAAGCGCAAGGCCGGGTCAGCGCCATGCTCACCCCGACCCACCAAGCCATCAAACAGCAAGTGCAGTCTGCCGCCATCATCCATGCCGATGAAACCCGGCACCAGCGGGGCGGTGAGCGACGCTGGATGTGGCTGGCCCTGAGCAAGGTCGCGGTCTGCTTCATGACGGCGTTTGGCCGCGGTCAGGAGGCAGCGAAGCGGTTGCTGGGCAGTGAGCTTGATGGGGTGCTGGTGACCGACCAGTATGCGGGATACCGCTTCATCGACAGCGCCCAGCGCCAACTGTGCTGGGCGCATGTGCTGCGCAACGTGGCGGCGATTGCCGAGAGTAGCGACGCCGTCAACCAGCCTATCGGAGCCCGGCTGGTACTGCTGGCTGACACGGTGTTCAGAACCCGGCATGGCTATGAACAAGGCTGCTTAAGCCGGGAGCAGTACCAGCGAAGGTTGCAGCGATGTCGGCAAAGCTGGCGAAGGCAGCTGGAGCGGGGCAGTGTACTGTGTTCCAAGCGCTACCGTGGGCGCTGCCAGTTACTGCTCAAGGACGATGAGATGCTATGGCGTTTTATGGAAAACGACGAGATAGCGCTGACCAACAATGAAGCGGAGCGGGCGCTGCGTGGCTATGTGCTGTGGCGCAAGGGAAGCTATGGCGTCTGGTCGCATCGAGGCGAGCAGTTCAGGCAGCGTATCCTATCGTTGGTGGAGACGGCCAAGCGATTGGGCCGCTGCCCGCAGGAGTGGCTGAGGGCAGTTGTCAGGTCCTGCATCGAGAAAACCGACTACCCGTTCCCGGAGGAGTTGGTGCTGTCAACACCGTCCCGGTGAACGGTTACGGTCAAACAGCAGGGCTTCACTCCCCCTGGAGGCGGTGAGCACCCAGCTCGACTCGTCGCGGCTGAGCAGCCCGTCGCCGGGTCGGGCAGCCAGACCGTTGCCGGTCAGCTCCCCTGAAATCATGTGCAGGTAACCATGACGCCCTTGCAGTGCCCACTCCAGGGTCTCCCCTTCTGCGAGCTGCAGACGCCACACTCTGGCCTGCTGGCGGATCCTGAAGGATCCCGCCTCGCCGTCCGGTGACGCCACCAGCGTCATCCCGGGCTTGTTTTCAATCTTCTTCTGCTGATAACCCGGGGTCGTGCCGTGTTCATTCGGCTCGATCCAGATTTGCAGCAGGGAGAGCGGCTCGGTTTGCGAGGGGTTGTACTCGCTGTGCCGGATGCCGGACCCTGCGCTCATCAGCTGGAAATCCCCCGCCGGGATCTGCTCGGCGTGGCCGAGGCTGTCCTTGTGCTCTATGGTGCCTTGCAGCACGCAGGTGAGGATCTCCATGTTGGCGTGAGGGTGGGTCGCGAAACCGCCACCCGGCGCCACCCGATCCTGATTGATGACCCGCAGGGCAGAGTGTCCCATCCATTCCGGGTCATAGTAGTGACCGAAGGAGAAGCTGTGACGGGCATCCAGCCAGCCAAAGTTGGCCTTGCCCCGTGCTTCTGCGGCTCTCAATTTCATCATGGTGTGCTCCTCACTGACCAAGTTGGTTCATTAACGCTGGCGACCGTCACCCAGACCGAAGGGGATGCGGTAGCTGCTGCTTTCGTTGCCCAGGCTCACCGTCAGGTTGCCCTGGGTGCGGCTCGGGATGGCGACCTGCTGGGTGCCCATCAGGTTGGCGTGGACGGAAGCCAGCAGATCACCGGACTCGTCGCGCACCTCCAGCATGGGGTTGGCCTTGCCGTCCATCGCGGCGGTGGCGCTCCAGTTGACGAACAGCACGCCCGGGGCGGCATTGAAGTCAGCGGGAACGGCAGCCTGGGCGGCACCTGCGGTCATCAGGCCTGCAACGGCCAGCATCTTGATTACGTTTTTCATGTTCATTCACTCTCTTGGGTTTTATGTCATTGCCAAGGCCCCTTGGGCCCGAATCAATGCATCCATGCAAGAGATCATTCAAATACTATGTTGTTCTTTTGCTGACATCAGACATCGTGTTTGGGGATGTCTCAGCCCGGAACTACCTTTTATTTGGCTGCCAGGCGTTCCTGCCTAAGCGTTGATTGAATATTAAAGTGACTTCCCCTAACTTGTTAGCGAGATAATCTGGTAAACACATTCAAAAAAATTGAAGGTTGGATATGGCCAAGGAATCGAACAAGGAGCGGGCGCTGACCCTGGAGGCGATCCGGGTGCTGGACGCCATCGACCGTCGTGGCAGCTTCGCGGCGGCGGCCGACGAGCTGGGCAAGGTGCCTTCGGCGCTGAGCTACACGGTACAAAAGCTGGAAGACGAGCTGGACGCCATGCTGTTCGACCGCAGCGGCCACAGGACCAAGTTCACCCCGGCGGGCCGCATGCTGCTGGAGCGGGGCCGGGTGCTGCTGGAGGCGGCCGAGCACCTGGTGGGGGAGACCCGGGCCCTCTCCCGTGGCTGGGAGACCGACATCACCATCGCCGTCGATGCCTTGATGCCGGTACAGGCTCTCTACCCCCTGGTGGATCGGCTGGCCGAACAGACCGATACCCGGCTGAGGTTTCGCGCCGAGGTGCTGGCGGGCAGTTGGGAGTGCCTGGAAGATGGCCGCGCCGACCTGCTCATCTCCTCTCTCAATGCCGATATCGCCATGACCGGCATCAAGCACCAGGTGCTCAGGGAGGAGGTGATGCTCTACGTCGCCCACCCCGATCACCCCCTGCATCAGGAACCCGAGCCCCTGGCGGACGAGACCCTGCGCCGCTATCGCGCCATCGCGGTGGCCGACACGGCACTGCGCAAGCCGGTGCTCACCTACCGCCTGCTCGACAAGCAGCCGCGCCTGACCGTCAGCACCATGGGGGAGAAGCGGGACGCCCTGCTGGCGGGGCTCGGCATCGGCACCATGCCGCAACGCTGGATTGAAGAGGACATCAAGGCGGGCAGACTCAAAGTGATCAGTCCCGAATATCGCCACCAGATCCAGGTCGTGCTGGCCTGGCGGCGAGACACCATGGGTAAGGCCAAGAGCTGGCTGGTGCGGGAGATCCCCAAGCTGTTTGCCGGTCAGGGGGAATAAAGGACTGCCTTCCGGGGTCGGTGGCGCAGGAAGTACCAAAACTGCGCCCCATTCTTGACGACGGGCTCAGATTCGGAGAAAAGAAAAAAAGCGGACCTCTTGCGAGTTCCGCTCAATGCCAGGAAAGAATAAAACCTTGCGGTTAAAAAAACCCTTAAATTGGAAGCAAACAATCGTTTTCTCAACCAGGAAGGTATTGAATCCGATTCGTGTTGAATTATGTGCGATGTAATATGCATCACCAGCAAAATGTTGAAAGGTTGAAGGATATGCACCACCGAGTGTCACTTTCTGCCACCTTGCACCACAACTGGTCAGGCCATTTCCGCCATTATCACCGGGTTACCCTGCTCTGGTTTTTCTAGGTGTCAAAATTTGAGCCCGATACAGACAAACCACTCAATTTCTGACACGACTAAAAATGCAGATAAAGGAATAGTTGCATGACCTACAGCCAGACACTGGCCAATCACATCCTCGACACCCTGAAGAAAACCCTGACCGACAAGGGGATCCGCTATCAGACCCTGGCAGAAGCCATGGGGGTTTCCATCGCCACCGTGAAGCGCATGATGAACAAGCCCTCCCTGCCGTTCGACACCCTGCTGGAGATCTGCCATCTGGTGGGACTCTCCTTCGAAGAGCTGCTGGACCGGACCCAGGATGCCCAGAGCCGCCGGGCCGTCTTTACCCAGGAGCAGGATGAGGCGTTTCACAAGGAGCCGGGGCTTTATGCCTTCCTCGCCAACATCTTCTGGCGCGACAAGACCCTTATCGATCTCAAGCGGGAGTACGGCCTGACCGATGCCTCCTGCTACCTCTATCTGCGCAAGCTGGAGAAGCTCGGCATCCTGCAGCTTGGCATCGACAACAGCTACCACTTCCTCATCAGCGAGCGCATCAGCTTCGAGCAGCACAGCCGTTTCGCCCGCCAGCAGGCGCGCCAGGCCATGTCGGTGCTGGGGGACTATCTGGTGGAGAACATGCACAGGCCCAACAACTACATGGCGCTGTGCCAGCTCCATCTGGGGGAGAGCGAGGCCATGGCGCTGATCGATCGCATGAAGGAGTACTGGCATCAGGAGCTCAAGCTCAACCGCCCCGCCATCGGCCAGCGGGAGGGCAGCAAGACCTACACCATGTCGCTGCAACTGGCCGACTGCGGCTACCAGAGCTTCGACGATCTGATCCCCAACATCGACAACTGATCCCGGTGGATCCTGCGGGATCCGCCATGTCAGCGCCAGAACGCCGCTACTCTGCCAGTTGCACCTGCCGCGCGCCGGTGGCGAGCGGTTGCAGTGCCCGGGTATCCAGGCAGATGCGGATGGCGTCCGGTCGCCAGTGCTCGATGTCGCAATCCACCAGCTTCCCCTCCTCGTCATGATTGACCCGCACCAAGCGCAGCACGGCACTCCCCTGGGCCAGGTTGAGAGCGCGGGCTATCTCTCCCCGGGCCGCCGAGGGGGTGATCTCGAGGCTCGCCCAGCCCTGGCCTATGCCATAGCGCTGCCGGTAAAGCTCGGTGAGGGAGCTGGCCAGAGGAGCGCTGGCGATGCCGGGGAAACGGCTCGCCAGCAGGTGATGGCTGACGTGCAGCACCGGGCGACCGTCGATCAGCCGCTGGCGGCGGATCTCGTAGAGCGGCGTAAAGGGTTCCAGACCCATCCAGCGGCACAACTCGCTGCTGGCAAGCTGGTTGCCATGGGCCAGCACCCGGGTCTCGGCGGTGCGCTGCTGCTCGCCAATCCACTGGTGAAAGTGGGTGTGGATGGCAGGATCGTAGGTGAGGCGGGGCGGCGCCACGAACCAGCCGCGCCGCTCGGCCCGGTAGATGAGGCCGTCCGCCTCGAGGCTGGAGAGCGCCTCCTTGATGGTGATGCGGGTGGTGGCGAATCGCTCGCTCAGGGCCCGTTCGGCGGGCAGCTGCTGCCCCGCCGCCAGGTGTCCGCTGCCGATATAGCGGCGCAGGGTCCGGCAAATCTGTTCACACTTGGAGGGTGTGCGGCCATCGGCCATCCCCTGTTCACTCAATCGCTCTGTCACTGTCACATCCCTGTCGGTCATTCGGGTTTGCACACCACTGGAGTAGACCAGAGGTTGTCGACCCCGAGTTGTAACCGCCCCTGATGACAGCGCCATGACAGGGCGATTGTCACGAAACTGCCATCAAAGCGCCCCGCCACCGTCATATTTCCCCTCTAGCATCCCTCTCGAACCTTAACTGACCTAGTCCAGAGGGATGGGATGATGAAAAGCGTGATCGCAAGTGCACTGGCCCTGGTGGCCATCAGTCAACCGCTGTTTGCCGCCGAGAACATCGCGGATCTCGAAAAAGCCGCCCGCGGTGAGGGCCAGCTCCAGAGCGTCGGCATGCCGGACAGCTGGGCCAACTGGAAGGATACCTGGCAGCAGCTCGGCAGCATCTACGGCATCAAGCATCAGGATACCGACATGAGCTCGGCCCAGGAGATCGCCAAGTTCGCCGCCGAGAAGGCCAATGCCACCGCCGACATCGGCGACGTGGGCGGCGCCTTCGGCCCGGTGGCGGTCAAGCAGGGGGTCACCCAGCCCTACAAGCCCTCCACCTGGGCCGACATTCCGAACTGGGCCAAGGATGCGGATGGCCACTGGATGCTGGCCTATACCGGCACCATCGCCTTCCTGATCAACAAGGATCTGGTCAAGGCCGCCCCCACCAGCTGGCAATCCCTGCTGGGTGGCGACTACAAGGTGACCCTGGGTGACGTGGGCGTCGCCTCCCAGGCCAACAACGGCGTGCTGGCGGCGGCCTATGCCACCGGCGGCAGCGAGAAGAATCTGAAACCCGCCCTGGATCTGTTCGGCAAGCTGGCCAAGCAGGGCCGTCTGTCGCTGAACGACCCGACCATCGCCAACATCGAGAAAGGCGAAGTGGAAGTGGGGGTACTGTGGGACTTCAACGCCCTCAACTACCGCGACCAGATCGACCCCAAGAAGTTTGATGTGGTGATCCCGAGCGACGGCTCCGTCATCGCCGGCTACACCACCATCATCAACAAGTGGGCCAAGAACCCCAACGCAGCCAAGCTGGCGCGGGAATACATCCTCTCCGATGCAGGTCAAATCAACCTGGCCCGTGGCTACGCCCGCCCCATTCGCAGCAACGTGACCCTGCCGGATGACGTCAAGGCCAAGCTGCTGCCGGCCGAGCAGTATGCCAACGCCAAGCCGGTGCAGGATCACGCCGCCTGGGAGCAGAGCTCCAAGGCCCTGCCGCGCCAGTGGCAGGAAACCGTCATGATCAACATGCAGTAAGGAGCGGCCAGTGCAACACAAGGTGATAGTGGTACTTGTGGATGGCCTGGCAGCAGAGGTAGCCCATTGCATGGGCTACCTCTGTGGCATGGTGGAGGCAGAGCGCGGCCTGCATACGACCCTGAGTGCCGCCCTGCCCTCCCTCTCCCGCCCTCTCTACGAGTGCATCCTGACCGGCGTGCCGCCGGTGGCGAGCGGGATCACCCACAACGGGGTGAGTCGTCTCAGTCTGCATGACTCCATCTTCCATCTGGCCCGGGCCGCGGGTAAACGCACCGCAGCGGCGGCCTACCACTGGGTGAGCGAGCTTTACAACAAGAGCCCCTGGCTGGCGGCCCGCGATCGCTTCACCCATGACGAGCAGCTGCCGATCCAGCACGGTTGCTTCTACTGGGATGACAACTACCCCGACAGCCATCTACTGATGGATGGCGAGTGGCTGCGCAGCCAGTACGACCCCGATTTTCTGCTGATCCACCCCATGGGGGTGGACGATGCGGGCCACCAGTTTGGCCTCGATTCCCGCCAGTACCGCAATCAGGCGCGCCGCATGGACAGCCTGCTGGCCGACCTGCTGCCCCAGTGGCTGGCAGAGGGGTATCAGGTGGTGATCACCTCGGATCACGGCATGAACAACGATCTCAGCCATGGCGGCACCCTGGCCGAGGAGCGCACTGTGCCGCTCTGGCTCTTTGGCGATGCCTTCGTCGAGCGCTGGCCGGATGGGGTAGTGATCGCCCAGACCCAGCTCTGCGCCCTGATGGCGGATCTGCTGGGAGTTCCCCACGACAAGCCGGCAGCCCCCCCGCTGCTCAAGGCGGCCTTTATGCGCGAGGTGCACTGATGATGCCTGCCACCACCGAGATCCTCGCGGATCAACAGGTGAAGCCACGCCGGGTGCGCCGCCACTGGCTGCCGGCCCTGGTGCTGCTGCCCTTTGTCCTCTTGATGATCCTGTTTCAGCTCGCCCCCATGGTGTGGGTACTGGTGGGCAGCGTCCAGACAACCGATGGCTGGGGTCTCGACCATTACCGGGATATTTTGAGCTCCCCCTTCTATCTGCAATCCTTCGGCAACTCCTTGCGCATCGCCGGCATCGCCAGCCTGGCGGGGCTCGCCATCGGCACCCTCGGGGCCGCGGCCCTGCGCCACAGCGGCGAGCGGGTCAAGCGGGTGCTGCTGGCCTTCGTCACCATGACCGGCAACTTCAGCGGCGTTCCGCTGGCGTTCGCCTTCATCATCGTGCTCGGCATCAATGGCGCCGTTACCCTGTTGCTCAAATCCTGGGGCCTCATCGACGGCTTCAACCTCTATTCGGGCAGCGGCCTTATCCTGATTTACACCTACTTCCAGATCCCGCTCGCGTTGCTGCTGCTCTACCCGGCGTTCGACGCCCTGCAGGATGAGTGGCCCCAGGCCGCCGCCCTGCTGGGTGCGAGCAGGGGGCAGTATGTGTGGCACGTGGCCCTGCCGGTGCTGACGCCCGCCTTGCTCGGCACCCTGATCATCCTGTTTGCCAACGCGGTGGGGGCCTATGCCTCCGCCTACGCCCTCACCACCGGCAACTTCAATCTGGTGACCATCCGGGTGGCCAGTCTGGTCTCCGGCGACATCTTCCTCGAGCCGAATCTCGCGGCGGCGCTGGCGGTGATCCTGATGGTGCTGCTGGGGGTGGTGACAGCCGCCAACCAGTGGCTGCTGAAAAAGAGCTATGTGAACAAGGGGCAATCCCATGCATGATTTGACGCCGCGCTGGCCCAGATGGGTGCTGGGGGCGCTGGTCGCCACCCTGCTGCTACCGCTGCTGGCCACCTTTCTCTACTCCATCTCCACTCGCTGGGGGGCGACCCTGCTGCCGGATGGCTTTACCCTCGACTGGTATCTCAAACTCTGGGGCGACCCGCGCTTTCTGGCGGCCTTTGGCCGCAGCCTCCTGGTCTGTTTCGCCACCCTGCTGCTGGGGACCCTGGTGCTGGTGCCTACCGTGCTGGTGGTGGCCTACTACTTCCCCAGGCTGGATCCCTGGATGAACCTCTTGATCCTGCTCCCCTTCGCGGTGCCGCCCGTGGTCTCTTCGGTGGGGCTGCTGCAGATCTACGCCGACGGCGTGCTGCCGATCATCGGCACGCCGTGGATCCTGATCGGGACCTGGTTCACCGTGGTCCTCCCCTTCATGTACCGGGCGCTGGCCAACAGCCTGCAAGGGGTGCCGCTCAAGGATCTGATGGATGCCGCTCACCTGCTGGGGGCGAGCAGCGCCCGCGCCTTCCTGCTGGTGGTGATCCCCTGCCTGCGCAAGGGGCTGCTGGCGGCGCTGTTTCTCTCGCTCTCCTTCCTGCTCGGCGAGTTCGTGTTTGCCAACATGCTGGTGGGCACCCGTTACGAGACCCTGCAGGTCTACCTCTACAACATGCGTGCCACCTCGGGCCACTTCACCAGCGCCCTGGTGATGAGCTACTTCCTGCTGACCCTGCTGCTCACCTGGGCAGCCAACAGATTTCATCGGTGAATCAACATGTTCCATCTAGAAGTGAATCAACTGCACAAATCCTACGGCGACACCAAGGTGTTCGAGGGAATTGAATTCGGCATCCGCAAGGGGGAGCTGGTGACCCTGCTCGGCCCCTCCGGCTGCGGCAAATCCACCCTGCTGCGGGCGCTGGCCGGGCTCACCCCGGTGGATGGCGGTCAGGTGCGGGTGGCCGGTGAGGACATTACCTGGCAGGCACCTCAGAAGCGGGGCATCGGCATGGTGTTCCAGAGCTATGCGCTCTTCCCCAACATGACGGTGTGGGACAACGTCGCCTTCGGCCTCAAGATGAAGCCCCAGCCGGGGCGGGATCTCGCCGCCAGCGTGCAGGAGGCGCTAGAGCTGGTGGAGCTGACCGGCTTCGAGCGCCGCTATCCGGCCGAGCTCTCCGGCGGCCAGCGCCAGCGAGTGGCGCTGGCCCGGGCTCTGGTGGTGCAGCCGCGGATCCTGCTGCTGGATGAGCCGCTCTCGGCGCTGGATGCCCGCATCCGCCGCAGCCTGCGCCAGCAGATCCGCGAGATCCAGCAGCGCCTCGAGCTCACCACCATCTTCGTGACCCACGATCAGGAGGAGGCGCTGACCCTGTCGGATCGGATCTTCCTGATGAACAAGGGGTCCATCGTCCAGAGCGGCACACCGGAGCAGATCTACACCCGCCCCGCCAGCGAGTTCGTGGCGGGCTTTATCGGCAACTACAACCTGCTGGGTGGAGAGCAGGCCAAATCCCTGTTCGGCCCGCGCTTTCGCGGCAAGCTGGCGCTGCGACCGGAGTCCATCACCCTGCTGCCCGCCGGGGCGACCAGCCACGAGCCCAGCCTGCCCGGCATCGTTCGCCAGCAGCAGCTGCTCGGCAACGTCATCCGCTATCAGGTGGAGTGCGAGGCGGGGCTGTTGACGGTGGATTGCCTCAACCGCCGTGCCGGCGATCTGCTGCCGGTAGGCAGCGCCGTGACCCTGGTGGTGGCCCGGGATCAACTCTGTGAGGTAGCATAACGCCATGAATCCCATTCATTTTTCAGCCAGTACCCCGATGCTGGCAGCCAACCCGAGGAGCAGCCATGGCCCTGGCACTGTTTGATCTGGACGAGACCCTGATAGCGGGGGATTCCGCCAGCCTCTGGCTGGAGTACATGGTGGCCCAGGAGCTGGCCCCGGCGGGCATGGTGGCCGAGGAGCAAGCCATGATGTCCCTCTACCATCAGGGCAAGATGGACATGCACCAGTACATGGCCTTCACCCTGCAACCGCTGGCAGGCAGGACGCGCCAGTGGCTCGACTCCCTCTGCACCCGCTTTGCCGAGCAGGTACTGCGGGAGCGTATCTATCCGGAGGGGTTGGCCCGCATCGAGTGGCATCGCCAGCGTGGCGACGAGCTGGTGCTCATCTCCGCCTCCGGCGAGCATCTGGTGGCCCCCATGGCGCAGATGCTGGGGATGGATCACTGCGTGGCCATCCTGCTCGACGAGGAAGCCGGCATGCTGACCGGCCAGACCCGCGGCACCCTGAGTTTTCGCGAAGGCAAGGTGGCCCGCATCAACCAGCTCTTTGCCGGAAAGGAACACCTCTGGCAGGGGAGCTTCGGCTACAGCGACTCCCACAACGATCTGCCCATGCTGCGGGCGGTGAGCCATCCCCATGCGGTCAATCCGGCCCCCGCCCTGCGCCAGTGCGCCGAGGAGCTGGACTGGCCCCTCTGGACCTGGCAGTTGCACCCTTGATCCGCGCAATGAAGAAGAGGCCCTCAGGCCTCTTCTTTGCTCAACATGCCATCCCCTGAGGGCGAGTCGTCCCGGGGAGCCAGGGGATCCACCATGTAGATGCGATTCTTGCCGTCACCCTTGGCGCGATAGACCTCGGCATCGACCATGGTCAGCAGGCTCCTGGCCCCAAGCCCGGGGGCACTCGCCACCAGGCCGCCGCTGAAGGTGATCCCAAGACCGGGTTCACGCCAGTGCAGGGAGGCCACCCCAATCCTGTACTGCTCCAGCAGCATCTGGCAGAAGTGGATATCCGGATTGGCGAACAGCACCACCAGCTCTTCCCCGCCATAGCGGCATACCCAGCCATGATCCCCCAGCAGCTTGGCGCCAAAACTGGCCACCCGCTTGAGCACCACATCCCCGGTCTGGTGGCCATAGGTGTCATTGATCCGCTTGAAACCGTCCAGATCGATCATGGCCAGGCAGAAGCTGTCCTGATCGAGCAGCAGCCGATTCAACCGCTCGTCGAAGAAGCGCCGGTTGTAAAGGCCGGTCAGCTTGTCGAGGTTCGCCTGCTGGCGCACCTCGTGGTAATCCTTGCTCACCTCCGCCAGCTCGGCATAGACGTGCCTGAGCTCGCGCATCCCCCCCTGGTGCACCTCGTCAGGCTGGGTCCGGCTGGCCCGGATCACGGTGGAGATCTCGTCCAGCATCCGCCTGAAATAACGGGACCAGATCAGTGCCAGCACCATGTAGAGCACGCTGGCCAGCACGATGATCCCGAGCACGTTGAGGGAGGCGCTCGCCACCACCGCCTGGATGCTGGAGGCGGGCAACACGCTGATCAGCACCCAGTTGTGGTCCGGCAGGCGGCTGTAGGCCACGAACTGGCGAGACGCCTGATCCAGGAAGATGCCGTCCTCCCCGCTGAAGCGGGAGAGCCAGGTCGGGTGGGTCATGGGCTTGAGCAGTTGTGAGGGATCGGGGTGGGCCAGCACCTTGCCCGACTGGTTGACGATCATCTGGTAGCCGCTGTTCCACTGCCGGTTCAGCTGGGCGGAGAAGGGGGCCAGGATGGCATCCACCGCGAAGACCCCCCGCACCTTGCCCTCCTTGTCGGTGATGGCCCGCGCCAGGGCGATCACCAGCGTGCCGTTGGTGTAGTCGTAGTAGGGTTCGGTCCAGACCATCTTGCCCACATGCTGGCTGGCCAGCTGATACCAGGGGCGCACCCTGGGATCGAAGTCCGCATCCGCCTGCCATTCGGGGTAGATCAGCATCTGGCGCTCGGCGGTGCCCACATAGATGTAGATGAGATCCGCCATCACCCCCTTGTAGAGGCGCCACTCCCTGAGATAGGAGTCGGTGTTGCGCAAACGGGGGCCGCTGATGTCCTCCACCTTGATCTGGTCGTAGATGAGGGAGAACTGACGCTCCATCTCGTTTAGGTAGGGCTCGATGAAGACATGGCGCAACTGGTGATTGGTGGCGAGCAGGCGCTGTTGCAGCTCTCGCTGCAGGCTGCGCTCCATGTGCAGGTAGTAGATGGCACCCAGCATCAGGACGGGAATGAAGAGCAGAAGCAGGCCCAGGCGCATCCGTGCCACCAGGGACCAGGTCTTTTTGGAGACTGCTCGCTTATCCAACCCTGACTCCATGCTATCCCCTGACATCGTGTAGTGTCAGAATATCAGCCCCACCTGATGGCGTCCAAAGGGAAGCGCATCATGTGGCCAACGAGAAGGAACTGGCCTGGATGTTGAAACCGGAACTGCTGACTGCCCTCCATTACTGCGCCGTGATCACCCTGACCGGTGCCATCACCTCGGAGTATTTCCTGTTCCGGCGCGGCATGTCCATCGAGCAGGTGCGCAAGCTGCTGCTGGCTGACAGCCTGGCCGCCCTGGCCCTGCTGCTCATCTTCATCACGGGCGTGCTGCTGGTGGTCGCCCATCCCCAGCCACCGGCCATCCTGCTTGCCAATCCGGGTTACCGCACCAAGCTGCTGATGTTCTTCGCCATGGCCATCAGCTTTGGCTACCCCAGCCGGCTGTTCCACCACTGGCGCCGATCCTTGCGCCAGGGACGGGCTCCCCTTGTCTCCACCCAGCAGCAGTTCTGGGTGATCTGGATCCTTAGGGGCAACCTGCTGCTGCTCGCCCTGCTGCCCCTGCTCGCCAAGCTGGCCAGCCGCTGATCCTGCCCTCGCCCGGCAACAAATGGCTGACGACAAACGCCCCTTCTCGCAGGTATCGTAATGGCGGGGCCCGAGTGCCGCCGAGACTCTTTCTCAGGGATGATTCCGTATGCGTTCAAACATGATGTTATTGATGGCCGCCGCCATCTGGGGGCTGGGCTTCGTCGCCCAGCGTCTGGGGATGGATCACATGGGGCCCTTCACCTTCAACGGCCTGCGCTTCCTGCTGGGCGCCCTCTCCCTGCTGCCGCTCTTGTGGTGGCTCAAGTCACGCCAGCCGCCCCAGCCTGCCGGTGATCACCGCCTGCTGCTGACCGGGGGCCTCATCGCCGGCACCGTGCTCTTCTCCGCCGCCTCCCTGCAACAGGTGGGACTGCTCTACACCACGGCCGCCAAGGCGGGCTTCATCACCGGCCTCTACATCATCCTGGTCCCCGTCATCGGCCTGGCCCTGCGCCACAAGACCGGGGCCAACACCTGGGTAGGCGCCCTCATCGCCATGGCCGGGCTCTACTACCTCAGCGTCACCGAGGAGTTCACCATCGGCTACGGCGATCTGCTGCAAGTGATCGGGGCCCTGTTCTGGGCCGTGCACCTGCTGGTGCTGGATCACTACTCGAACCGGGTCGCCCCCATTCGTCTTGCCGGGGTGCAGTTCGTGGTGTGCGGCCTGCTCAGCCTGGCCACGGCCTTCATCATCGAGACCCCGACGGCGAGTGGTGCCGTGGCGGGATGGCAGGCGCTGCTCTACGCCGGTCTAGTCTCGGTCGGCATCGGCTATACCCTGCAGGTGGTGGGGCAGCGCGGTGCCCATCCGGCCCACGCCGCCATCATCCTCAGCCTGGAGACGGTGTTCGCCGCCATCGGCGGTGTCCTGCTGCTGGGGGAACATCTGGACGAACGGGCCGTGGTCGGCTGCGCCCTGATGCTGGCGGGGATGCTCATCTCCCAGATCCGGCTTCGCTGGTGGTGGAAGTCCCGCCGCAACAAGGTGCCCAGCCAGCCCTGATATCTGCGGTGGTCATGGACCCCAAATAAAACGAGGCGCCCTTGGGCGCCTCGTTTTATTGCCGCCTGCCTAGCGCACGCTGGAGCAGAAGCTCACGTCATCGCGCAGGGGGTCATTGCTCACGCTGTGATAGAGCTCGAAGCAGGGGCCGTCCCCAAAGGCGAGCCCGGCCGCGACGATATCGCCGATGTGCTCCTGCCAGCGCTCCCCGTACTGGCTGCGATCCGTGATAAGATAGCGGGACTGGGCGTAGCGTCCGGCGGGGATGAGCTGAATTTCCACCTCCCCCGCCCCCAGGGTACCTACCGGCACGCTGATGCCGATATCGGTGCGGCACTGGGCCGGCGGCGTCACCTCGGGGTTGTCGTGGTAGATGAAGATCCACTCTCCCCCTTCCAGGCCACGGGGCGCGGCCCACTGGTGAAGGCGATGGCAGACGGCGTCATACCCTTCGCCATAGGGGCCGGTCACGCGGATATAGGCCAGGGTGCGGGCGTCCATCTCGACGGTGTTCATGGTGTTGCTCCTTGCTGATGAGTGGCCTTCAGCATAAGGGAGTGACCCTTGCCATGCGTGTCCTTCCTTGCGATCCAGGTGTCCGTTCTTGCCCTTGTCGCGGCGAAACGCCCCCGGAGTGCAACCATAGTGACGACGAAACGCCTTGGCGAAAGCCTGGGAGCTGCCAAACCCCGCCCCCAGAGCGATGGCGGTGACGCTGGCATCGGTGTAGCAGAGCTGCCAGGCCGCCCGCTGCATCCGCAGGCGGCGGCACATCTCGCCGGGGGCCTCCCCCACCACGGCGGTGAATACCCGGTGGAAGTGGTAGAGGGAGAGGCAGGCGCGACTCGCCAGCGCCTCGATGGAGAGATCCGGATCCTGCTCCAGTGCCCGCAGCACCGGCGTCAGGCGCTCGCGATAGTCGATCATCGGCGCACCCTGGCCATGTAGAGGGCATCCACCAGCACCCCATGACGCAGGCCGTAATCCCGGGCTACGCCCTCCTCCACGAAGCCCGCCTTGCGATAGAGGGCCAGGGCCGCCTGATTGTCGGCCCAGACCGTCAGCTCCACCCGCGTCAAGCCGAGCCAGTTGTCCGCCAGATCCAGCGCAGCCTGCATCAGGGCAGTGCCCACCCCGCGCCCGGCCCAGTCATCGTGTACCGCCATGCCGATGCTCGCCACGTGGCGGCGACGGGGGGCCGGCTCCACCATCAGAACCAGCGCCCCCGCCACCTCCCCCTCCCACTCCGCCAGCAGGCTGTAGATGCCATCCCGCGGGGTCAGCTTCTGCTCCCACTGCTGCAAGGAGGGGAAGGGAAGTTGCAGGGTGCCCGCCTGGGCATGGGGCATGGCGTGAAGATCCCGCAGGGCGGCGGCATCTTCCGGCCCGGCGCGGCGAATGGTGATGGACATGAGACCTCCTGATTGGCTGAATCCCATCTTGCCGCAAGGCTGGCGTCTGTTTCCACCCCCATCAGCGAAACCAATCAAAGGGTTAGGCACACTCCATTGGAGCCGCTCCCCCACTTCACCTAGTCTGGCGACTCATCACAAGGAGACCCGCCATGACCGACAAGACCCTGCGCAGCGCCAACGGCGCCCCCGTCGTCGACAACAACAACAGCCTCACCGCCGGCCCCCGCGGCCCCGTCCTGATGCAAGACATCTGGTTGATGGAGAAACTCGCCCACTTCGACCGCGAGCGCATTCCCGAGCGGGTGGTGCACGCCAAGGGCTCGGGCGCCTACGGCACCTTCACCGTGACTCACGACATCAGCGCCTTCAGCAAGGCTGACCTGTTCAACGCCGTCGGCAAGCAGACCCCGGTGTTCCTGCGCTTCTCCACCGTGGCCGGCGAGAAGGGCGCCGCCGACGCAGAGCGCGACGTGCGCGGCTTCGCCCTCAAGTTCTACACCGAGCAGGGCAACTGGGATCTGGTGGGCAACAACACCCCGGTGTTCTTCATTCGCGATCCCCTGAAATTCCCTGACTTCATCCACACCCAGAAGCGGGATCCCCGCACCAACCTGCGCAGCGCCACCGCCGCCTGGGACTTCTGGTCCCGCCACCCGGAATCCCTGCACCAGGTCACCATCCTCTTCAGCGATCGCGGCATTCCCAGGAGCCTGCGGGAGATGAACGGCTACGGCAGCCACACCTTCAGCTTCATCAACGACGCGAACGAGCGCTTCTGGGTCAAGTTCCACTTCAAGACCGAGCAGGGCCACCGCTTCTACACCGATGAAGAGGCGGCCACCGCCGTCGGTCAGGACAGAGAGACCAGCCAGGCAGATCTGTTCAACGCCATCGAACGGGGGGACTTCCCGCGCTGGAAGGTCTATGTGCAGGTGATGCCAGAGGCCGAAGCCCAGACCTACTCGATCCACCCGTTCGACCTCACCAAGGTGTGGCCCCACAAGGACTACCCGCTCATCCCGGTCGGCGTGCTGGAACTCAACCAGAACCCGGACAACTACTTCGCCCACGTGGAGCAGGCCGCCTTCACCCCGGCCAACGTGGTGCCCGGCATCGGCTTCTCGCCGGATCGCATGTTGCAGGGTCGCCTGTTCTCCTACGGTGACACCCAGCGCTACCGCCTCGGCGTCAACCACGGCCTGCTGCCGGTCAACGCCCCGCGCTGCCCGTTCCACCACGGTGCCCACCGCGACGGCGCCATGCGGGCGGACAGCAACGGTGGCGCCAGCCCCAACTACCAACCGAACCGCTTCGGCACCCAGCAGCCGAGCGAGCAGCACGAACCGGCCCTGAGTCTGGAAGGGGCTGCCCTGCACTACGATTTTCGCGACTACGACAGCGACTACTACAGCCAGCCGGGGGATCTCTTCCGCCTGATGGACGAGGGGCAGCGTGCCCGCCTCGCCGCCAACCTGGCCCGCTCCCTCATCAATGTGGAGGATGACGCCATCGTCGCGGCCCAGCTCAGGCACTTCGAGCAGGCCGACCCCGAGTACGCCAAGCGGGTCGAGCTGGCCCTGGCCGCCCTGCAACGCTGAGTCGCAGGCAGCCAACCTCTGCAAAAGCAAAACGGGGGCCCGATGGCCCCCGTTCTCGCATGACGGTCTTTGATGAATGAAAAACGCAGCCCGAGGCTCCGATTTCAATGCCGTATCCATCCTGGACGCAGCGCCCTCGCGCGCTTCCCTCCCTTGCCAACAAGGGGTTGTACCGCCAGCTCACGGCGGCAACGACGTTGTG
>NZ_JBFODJ010000052.1:0-7446 GCF_040908265.1 Aeromonas sp. R5-1 | reverse complement strand
TGCGGGAATAGCTCAGTTGGTAGAGCACGACCTTGCCAAGGTCGGGGTCGCGAGTTCGAGTCTCGTTTCCCGCTCCAATCACTTGCAGATGACATCCTGTTGCGGGAATAGCTCAGTTGGTAGAGCACGACCTTGCCAAGGTCGGGGTCGCGAGTTCGAGTCTCGTTTCCCGCTCCAATCTCTCTTCGACGTCCTCATAATCCCTTTGAATTGCCCATCACATCGCGCCGCGATGATTTGTCGTATCCGGCGTTTGCCTGATTTCTCTCTTCCCCGCACATCCCAAGTCATAAGACCAAGATGTATTGCTTGCTAATAGCCTCCCGGAGATCGGGCACAACCCTTTGCGGTCGGCTAACAGGCTTGGCAGGGCCTGAATGACAGACAGTGGCTCGCTATAAGTTAAAACCGGGGCATTTACCCAAAACTCATCATTTTGATTTATAGCGGCTGTGGCGGCCATAAACGGCTTGCAGGTGGGGATGGCAAGCCCGGCAAGAGCTCTGCCGATCGGGGAGGGGAAATCGCGGGCAAAAAAATAGGAGGGGCGATGGCTCCTCCTACGGGTTCACTGGCGCTGGCTCAGATAACGGTGACGTTCTCGGCCTGAGGGCCTTTTTTGCCCTGGGTCACAGTGAACTGGACTTTTTGACCTTCAGCCAGGGTCTTGAAACCTGCGCTCTGGATGGAGGAGAAGTGAACGAAAACGTCCGGTCCCTGGGATTGCTCGATGAAGCCAAAACCCTTGGTTTCGTTGAACCATTTTACTTGGCCGGTGCGAATGTCAGACATGTGGTAAGTCCTATCTATAACAAAATGAAACTAAGCCTGGTTGGGCAGCATTTGCCTGGAAGTCAGGGGTTGAAGCATGACTGACCACGTCTCTTTGTCCCAGTAGCATGTAGCACAATCCCTGTCTAAAGCCTGACCGATTGTACTGGAGCCCGATCCCTTGTCAATTTGGCACTTTTCATTTTTTGAGCGAGCTAAAAGTATTGTGAAGTCAGCAGCTTGTTTCATGCTTCACATCAAAAAAAACGGGAGGCCATGGCCTCCCGTCTGCATAAGGGGGTGGTCGAGCCCCCTTATTCCTTGAGGGCGAACCCTTCCCCCTGGCGGTCGTAGCGGTAGCTGACCTGACCGAGAGAGCGGACCTCGACCCGCTGGATGCGGCGGCTGGTGTCCACCAGGATGAACACCGACTTGCCCGACTGCAGCCGGGTCAGCGGCCTGTCCGGCCCTTCGATGGCGATGAGCCGGCTGAGCTCGGCCCCCGGTAGCTCGAACTTGCGGAAGATGGAGTAGAGGGTTTCACCGGCCTGCACGTCGTGCTGCAACCAGGTGCCATCCACTTTCTCCTCGACGGGCTTGGCGGCCTGGGGCTCACCGGCGTTGCCGACGGTCAGGGCCTGGGCCGGCACGGCCAGGGGCACAGCCAGAGAGCCTGATGGCGCCGTGGTCGGGGCGGCGGGGGCGGGCTCCCAGGCCAGCACCAGCAGCCAGAGCGGGATCAGCACCAGCAACCCTATGGTGTGTTTGCGGGGCAGGGGGCTTGCCAGCTTGAACGAGGCCGCCTTCGGCTCCTTGTTGCGCTGACCCAGGCCACTCATGCCCTGGCCGAGACGCTGGCGCAGGGGCAGGGTAGCCGCGTTGATACGTTGGAGCAGGGTTCCTTGTGATTCGTCTTGGCGACGCTGCTGGGCTCGTCTGTTATGGCCACGTGGGCGACGGTCCGGGGTGGGCACGGCATTTACCTCTCACTACATTGCCTGCCATCAGGCAAATATGCCGCCTATGGTAAACGGACTCGTCCCCGAGGGGGAGAGTCCGGAGCATGAAAATTATCAGCTGAGACGAAACTGACCCAACAATTGCTGCAAACGTTCCGCCGCCTGACGCAAGGCCTGACTGGCGTTGGCCGTGCTGGTGGCGTCCCTGGCGATGTCGTTGGCCAGTGCGCTGGTTTTTGACAGATTGCCGGAGACAGTCTCGGAAACCGAGCTCTGCTCCTCGGCGGCGGAGGCGATTTGGTAGGTCATGTCGTTGATGGTGGCGATGGCCTGGAAGATGCTGCCGAGGGCCGCCTCCGCCTGATCCGCTTCCCCCACCGCCTGATGGGTCAGCTGCTGGCTCTGCTGGATGGCATTGACCGCGTTGGTGGAGCTGTGGCGGATCTTGTCGATCAGCTCCTGGGTATTCTGCACCGCCTGCTGGGTGTTGCCCGCCAGCTTGCGCACCTCGTCGGCCACCACCGCAAAACCGCGCCCCTGCTCGCCGGCCCGGGCCGCCTCGATGGCGGCGTTGAGCGCCAGCAGGTTGGTCTGATCGGCGATCCCCTGGATGACGGTGAGGATGCTGGTGATCTGCTCGCTGTCGTGCGCCAGCCCTTCCACCACCTCGGCGCCCTTGCCCGCCTCGGCGGCCACCTTGTGCATGGAGTGGATCACCCGCTGGAAGCGTACCTTGCCCTCGTCCGCCGCGCTCTGGGCCTGCTTGGCGGAGTCGGCGGTGTTGTTGGCGTGGGTGGCCACCTCCTGGCTGACATAGGACATCTCCTGTACCGCGGTCAGCATCTGCTCCATTTCCGCCTGGTGATGCTGCAGGTTGCTGTCGGTCTGGCCGGCGATGCGATCGGTATCCCCGGCGTGGCGATGGACCTCGCTCGCGGTCTTCTGCACATCCCCGAGCAGGGCCTGCAGCTTGTCGATGAAGCGATTGATGCCCCGGGCCAGGGCCCCTAGCTCGTCCCGGGAGCGGCTCTCCAGACGCTTGGTGAGATCTCCGTCGCCGTCGGCGATGTCATCCACCAGGCTGACCATCTGGCGGATGGGGCCCGTGATGCTGCGGGCAATGACCAGCATGGTGCCAAGGGCCAGCGCCAGTACGATGAGGGCACCGATGAGCTGCTGGGTCATGGCGGCGCGGTTCATGTCGGTGAGCTGGCGTGCCAGCTCGTCCGCTCCCGCCAGCACCACCTTGTAGGGCAGGGTGACGATGATGGCCCAGTTGCGGGCCATGCCGGGCACCGCGATGGGCACCGAGATGCGAAACGCATCGTCGAGCTCCTGGCGCTGCACGTCCGGTTTGAGGTACTGCTGCCAGCCGTTGCCGAGCACCTTGTCGGCGCGGCTGCCGAGCAGGCTGGCGTCGCCGCTGGTACCGGTGATGACGCCGGCGGCGCTGACGATCAGGGTCTCCCCCTTGCCGTCATAGATGTTGCTATTGAGAGACTGGGCCTGACGGCTGATGGAGTCCACCGCCAAATCCAGCGCGGCGATGCCCTTGAACCGGCCATCCACAAGGATGGGGGTGGTGATGGTGCTCACCAGCACCTGCTGGCCGTTGATGTCCACCTTGAAGGGGTCGATGAGGCAGGGGCGCCCCTCCCGTTTCGGGCAGGCGTAGTAGTCGTTGGCCGGGTTGCCGAACTCGTCCGGATCGCTCTTCTCGATGGAGAGCAGCAGATCGCTGCCGATCTGATCCTTGTCGCGATAGAAATAGGGAACGAAGCGCCCCTTGTCGTCACTGCCAAGGGCTGCCTGTCCCGCGAAGCTTTCGTCCTGGCCGTCGAAGCCGTTGGGCTCGAAGCCCGCGAAGGCGCCATAGAGCTGAGGCTCCAGGGCAAGCTGGGCCTTGAGCAGGTCGGTGGCTTGCTGGCGATCCAGCGGCAGCTTGCCCTCCTGCTGGCGGGCGAAGACGCTGGCCATCTGCTGGGTGTAGGAGAGCCCCTTTTGCAGCAGCTGGGTGATGGTGGCGGCCTCGGCACGGGCGTTGGCACTCACCTTCTGCCACGCCTCCTGTTGCAGGGCGGCGCGACTGGAGTCGATGGTGAGCTGCTGGGTCTGCCGGCCTGAATACTGGTTGAGCAGGATCAGGATGACCAGGGCCGTGGTCATGGCGACACCGGCCAGTACCAGGATACGATTCTGGATAGAACGAAACTGCATCGCGCGTTCCTTGTATCGTTGAGGGTTCGTTGACGGGGTGACTGAAGTATCGGCTGTGCGGGAGATCTCTCCAGCGACCTCGCCTAGCTAAGCGGGAAAAAAGGGAAAATTCTGAGACATCACTCTAAAACAGCGGTTTTTGCGGGAATAGACCCTATTTTCCCCTCTGCCTCGCCATGGTTTTCCCATCCGTCATTGTCGGTGCTAAAATGCGACGGTTTTTTTAACGAATTGGCCCAAGGCCCTCTACACAAGGCTTAAAGATGAAAGTCAAAACCCGTTTTGCTCCCAGCCCGACCGGCTTTTTGCATGTCGGCGGTGCCCGTACCGCACTCTATTCCTGGTTGTTTGCAAAGAACCAGGGCGGTGAGTTTGTGCTGCGTATCGAGGATACCGATCTGGAACGTTCCACTCAGGAGGCCATCGACGCCATCATTGAGGGCATGGAATGGCTGGAGCTGAACTGGGATGAGGGCCCCTACTACCAGACCAAGCGCTTCGATCGCTACAACGCACTGATCGACGAGATGCTGGCTGACGGCCGCGCCTACAAGTGCTACTGCTCCAAGGAGCGGCTGGAAGCGCTGCGCGAAGGCCAGATGGCCAACGGCGAGAAGCCCCGCTATGACGGCAAGTGCCGGGATGGCGCCCACGATCATCCGGCCGATGCACCGCACGTCATTCGCTTCCGCAACCCGACCGAAGGCTCCGTGGTGTTCGATGACCACGTCCGTGGCCGCATCGAGTTCGCCAACACCGAGCTGGACGATCTGATCATCCGCCGTACCGACGGCGCGCCGACCTACAACTTCTGCGTGGTGGTCGATGACTGGGACATGGAGATCACCCACGTGGTGCGTGGGGAAGACCACATCAACAACACCCCGCGCCAGATCAACATATACAAGGCCCTGAACGCGCCGGTGCCGGAGTTTGCCCACGTCTCCATGATCCTGGGTGACGACGGCGCCAAGCTCTCCAAGCGCCACGGCGCCGTCTCCGTCATGCAGTACCGCGACGACGGTTACCTGCCGGAAGCGCTGCTGAACTATCTGGTGCGTCTGGGCTGGTCCCACGGGGATCAGGAGATCTTCACCCTCGACGAGATGATCAAGCTGTTCAGCCTGGATGCCATCTCCAAGTCCGCCTCCGCCTTCAACACCGACAAGCTCTTGTGGCTGAACAACCACTACATGCGCAGCCTGGATCCGGCCTATGTGGCCAAGCACCTGGCCTGGCACATGGAACACCAGCAGATCGACACCAGCAATGGCCCGGCGCTGGCCGACGTGGTCACCCTGCTGGCCGAGCGCTGCAACACCCTGGTGGAGGTGGCTGCCCAGAGCCGCTACCTGTTCGAAGAGTACGAAGCCATTGACGAAGCCGCTGCCAAGAAGCACCTGCGCGGTGTGGCTGCCGAGCCGCTGGCGCTGGCCAAGACCAAGCTGGCGGCCCTGGAGACCTGGACCACCGAGGCGCTGCACGAGCTGATTGAAGCGACCGCCGCCGAGCTGGGTCAGGGCATGGGCAAAGTCGGCATGCCGCTGCGTGTGGCCGTCACCGGTCTGGGCCAGTCTCCTGCCATCGACGCCGTGATGGCGCTGGTGGGCAAGGAGCGGGTCCTCGCCCGTATCGATCGCGCTTTGGCGTATATCGAAGCGCGCATGGCCGCCGAGTAATTCAGAGCGCCGGTACGGGCCAGTCCCCTGGCATCGCCGACGCCGTGATGGCGCTGGTGGGCAAGGAGCGGGTCCTCGCCCGTATCGACCGCGCCCTGACGTATATCGACGCGCGCATGGCCGCTGAATAAACATCGGCCATGGCATGAAAAGGGCTCCCTGACGGGGGCCCTTCGTATTTTGGCCTCAAGCGGATTTGCGACGTAAAACAGCGACATAGCGACGAGGTTGGCGGTAAAAACAGCTAACTGCCTGAATTTTGACTAAACGCTCCAGTGGGCGAGAATTTTGGGTTGACAGCAAAGCGGGTGATGCCTATCATGCGCCTCCGTTGCCAGAGATAACTTTGGTAGCGCCGAGGTGAGTTGGGGTTATAGCTCAGCTGGGAGAGCGCTTGCATGGCATGCAAGAGGTCCGCGGTTCGATCCCGCGTAGCTCCACCAAATTCTCCTCGAACAATCTGGAATCCAAGGGGTTATAGCTCAGCTGGGAGAGCGCTTGCATGGCATGCAAGAGGTCCGCGGTTCGATCCCGCGTAGCTCCACCAGGTTCCCGATTGATATGAAGTACCCAGGGCAGTGCGGTGTGTATCACCCAGGCCGACCTTTGTGGGGTTATAGCTCAGCTGGGAGAGCGCTTGCATGGCATGCAAGAGGTCCGCGGTTCGATCCCGCGTAGCTCCACCATTATTGAGGATGAATGGCCGCCAGAACCATTCATTCAGTACCGAATTTGGGGTTATAGCTCAGCTGGGAGAGCGCTTGCATGGCATGCAAGAGGTCCGCGGTTCGATCCCGCGTAGCTCCACCAAATTCAGAGTGATTCAGCGTCACTCACACACATCGGGGTTATAGCTCAGCTGGGAGAGCGCTTGCATGGCATGCAAGAGGTCCGCGGTTCGATCCCGCGTAGCTCCACCATCTTTCGCAAGAAAGCACCAAGGCCACCGCATCGCGGTGGCCTTTTTGTTTGGCGCTGTCCCAATTATGTGTTGGAAGGCTAATCTGGAAGTAGGTCATCACCACGAGGACCTTCATCATGGATACGCCAGCCTTCCAACACCTGTTGTCCCTCTTTCCATTACTTACTCTGCGTCAGCGCCGTGTCGCTCAGCATGAGCTCGCCGCTCCACACCCGATTACGTCCCTCCATGCCCAGTTACCCACATGCTGCGGCTGTCCCCACTGCCAGGCGGATGCCACCCAGCTGGCCCCCTGGGGCTGGAGCCGTGGGCTGCGTCGTTACCGTTGTAAGCAGTGTCGGCGAACCAGCTCCCTCCTCACCAAGACGCCTTTGGCCAGATTACGTAAGGCTGAGCATTGGGAGGACTACGCCCAGGCTCTCATCGACGGGCTCACTGTCCGCCAGGCCGCCGTCCGCTGCGGTGTTTGCAAGAACACCGCCTTCTTGTGGCGTCACCGCTTCCTGAAGGCGATGGCAAACCACCAGGCAACACGGGAAGAAGGCATTGTGGAAGTGGATGAAACCTTCTTCCTCGAATCGTTCAAGGGGCAGCGAGGGTTGCCTCGTCCGGCAAGACATCGTGGCGGGAAAGGGCGTACCCGGGGGACCGGGCGGGATTACATCCCGGTGATGGTGGTGCAGGACAGGGCGGGCCATCAAGCCGACTTTCAGCTGGAAAGGCTGGATGCGCAGACGGTGAAAGCGGTGTTGCAGCCACTCATCGCGCCCGATGCAGTGCTCTGCAGTGATGGTGCAGGGGTGTATGCCAGTTTCAGCCAAGCGCGGGGCATAACACATCAGGTGGTGTACAACCGTCGAGGTGAGCGAGTCATTGGGGCATACCACATCCAGCATGT
>NZ_JBFODJ010000051.1:0-186381 GCF_040908265.1 Aeromonas sp. R5-1 | reverse complement strand
TAATGCCGATCAGTTAAGGATCCATTGACCGATCCTCAGGCTGTGTAAGAATCCGAAACTCCTTGTTGGGTTTCGGATTTTTTTATGCGTATCGACCAAGCTCTCGACTTCATTCACGCCTGTCCTCCCGGAAAGTTTGAGTCCCTGTCTGACCTGCTGTCACCTGAACTGGTGCAGGCTTGCTTGGCCGAGACGGGCTCCGTCTCCTTGCGCCGACGGCGCATGCCCATGGAGCGGGTGCTATGGGCCATTATCGGGATGTCCTTGTTTCGTCATGTCCCTATGGCCCAGCTGGCCAACCAGCTCGATATCCTGTTACCCGGCGACCGGCCGTTTGTCGTCCCCAGCGCCTTCATCCAGGCGCGCCAAAAACTGGCTGACCAAGCCGTTCGACAGGTGTTCCAGCAGACCGCCACACTCTGGCATCAGCAGTGTCAGCACCCCACCTGGGCCGGCTTGCAGCTGCTGGCCGTGGACGGGGTGGTCTGGCGCACGCCCGATACTCCGGACAATGCCGGCGCCTTTGCCAAGTCGAAAACCGTCCAGGGGGAGACGCAATATCCCCAGGTCCGCATGTTGTGTCAGATGGAGCTGACCAGTCATCTGCTGACCCAGACAGTGATGGACTCCTGTGCGGTAAACGAGATGGTGTTGGCAGAGCAACTGATTGAAAAAACACCCGATAATAGCCTGACCCTGTTCGATAAGGGCTTCTACTCACTGGGGTTACTCCATGCCTGGCAACGCCAGGGCGTAGCGCGTCACTGGCTTATTCCGCTGAAAAAGGGGGCTCAATACGAGGTCATCCGCAAGCTGGGGCGGCAGGATGTGCTGGTACGCCTCAGTGCCAGTCCGCAGGCCAAGAAGAAGTGGAGCGAGTTGCCGGAGCAGTTCGAAGCCCGGCTGCTGACCCGGACGGTAAACGGCAAGGAGCGGCAGGTGCTGACCTCGCTCACCGACCCGCTGCGCTTCCCGGCCAGCGAGTTGATGGAGCTATACCAGAATCGCTGGGAAATCGAGCTGGGCTATCGGGAGATGAAACATAGCCTGCAACAGCACCGGCTGACGCTGCGCAGCAAGAAACCCGATGGAGTAAGGCAGGAGCTATGGGGCTTGGTATTGGCCTATAACCTACTGAGATATCAGATGGTTAGGATGGCGGCGAGCTTAAAGGGCTATACGGCCAGCCAGTTGAGCTTTCACATGGCATCGGTGTATCTGCTGCATGAACTCAGTTGCCTGCCGTTTGTGTCACCGGGCATGGTTCCAGGGCGTGTCGCTGAGTTGGACAAACAGGCAGAGCAGTTCAAGTTACCCGCCCGCCGAGAACGAAGTTACCCAAGGTGCATCAAAGCCAAACCACAGAAGTATGCGACGAGAAAACCTAGTAAAAACAATGCCAGTCAGGCTTAACTGACTGGCATTAGAGCCAAGGCTCGCTTTTTTATTGGCTGGCACCTCACGGCCGGCCTGATGAGAAGCCGTGCCCCTAGCGGCGATGGGCCAGTGCCCGCACCAGCCTGTCCCCCACCCCCTGTACCAGTTGCACCAGCAGCAGCAACATGACCACTGTCCCTGCCATCACCTTGTCGTCAAAGCGCTGGTAGCCGTAGCGGATCGCCAGATCCCCGAGCCCGCCGCCACCGACCACCCCCGCCATGGAGGAGAAACCAATGAGCATCACCACCGTCAGGGTGAGTCCGGCCAGCAGCGCCGGCAAGGCCTCGGGCAGCAGCGCCTTGACGACCACGTGCCAGCCGCTGCCCCCCATGGCGAGCACGGCTTCGACGCGCCCCTTGTCCACCTCATCAAGGGCGCTCTCCACCACCCGGGCAAAGAAGGGGAAGGCCCCCAGGGTAATGGGAACGATGGCGGCGGTGCTGCCCAGTGAGGTGCCGACCACCAGCCGGGTCAGGGGGATCAGGGCGATCAGGAGCACCACGAAGGGGAGCGACCGCCCGATGTTGATACCGATCCCCAGCACCATGTTGAGACGGGGCAAGGGCAGCACGCCCCCGGGACGGGTCACCACCAGCAGCACCCCGGTCGGCAGCCCCAGCAGCAGGGTGAACACGGCAGCCACTCCCACCATGTAAAGCGTTTCGAGCGACCCCTGATACATCAGTTCGAGCAAGGCATCGACACTCAGGCGACTCTGCATAAACGCACCTCCTCTGTGACTCCGTGACGCGCCATGAAACGCCGCAGGATCTCGGGATCCGGCAACAGGGCCTGCCGCACGCGGGAGTCGGGGTTGGCCAGCAGGGTGCCCAGAGCGCCGCTTTCCACCAGCTGACCCCGTTCAAGCAATGCCGCGTGATCGCAGATGGCCCTGACCACCTCCAGCTCGTGGGTGATGAGCACTATGGTGATCCCGAGGCGGCGGTTGATGTCGGCAAGCAGCGCCAGCACCGACTCCGTGGTCTCCGGATCCAGGGCACTGGTCGCCTCGTCACAGAGCAAGTGGCGCGGATTGGCGGCCAGGGCGCGGGCGATGCCCACTCGTTGCTTCTGTCCCCCCGACAACTGGGAGGGAAAGGCGCGACGGTGCTCGCCAAGCCCCACCAGTTCCAACAGCTCGCTGACCCGGGCCGCCCGCTCCCGGCGCGCCACTCCGGCGATTTCCAGCGGGACCGCCACGTTCTCCTCCACGCTGCGGGCGTGCAGCAGATTGAAGTGCTGGAAAATCATGCCGGTCCCCTGACGGTGGCGGCGCAAGGCCGCTCCCTCCAGGGCCGTGATGTCGCGGCCATCGAACAGGATGCGGCCCCGGCTTGGCCGCTCCAGCAGATTGAGGCAACGAATGAGCGTGCTCTTGCCCGCGCCGCTGCGCCCGAGAATGCCGTAGATGGCCCCATCCGGAATCTCGAGCGACACCCCCTCCAGAGCGGGTTGCCCGTGCCCCGGGTACTGCTTGCCGAGCCCCTCCAGCACTATCATGACTGCCGCCCGGCCACCGGGATCACCGACCCCTTGTAGCTCTTGCGAATGAAGTCGGCGATCGCCCTGGACTCAAGATCCCGCGCCAACTGGCGGATCCGCGGATCATCCTTGAGCGCCGGGGTGGTCACCAGTAGGGATTGTTCTGGGCGCTCTCCAGCCCCAGGGCATCGCGAGCAGGCTCCAGCCCCGCCTCCAGGGCATAGTTGCCATTGATCACCGCCAGATCCACGTCGTCGAGGGAGCGCGGCAGCTGCGGCGCCTCGATCTCCAGGATCTTGAGCGCCTTGGGGTTGGTGGCGATGTCGTGCACCGTCGCCAGATCCCGCGCCGGATCTTCATGGCCGGCCTTGAGGGTGATGAGCCCCTCGTGCTGCAACAGATAGAGGGCTCGGCTCAGGTTGGTGACATTGTTGGGCAGGGCGATCACCGCCTTTTCCGGTACCTCCCTCAGGTGTTTGAACTTCTTCGAATAGATGCCAAGAGGCTCCACGTGTACGGTCGCGGCCACCACCAGCTCGGTGCCGAGCGCCTTCTCCTGATCCCGCAGGTAAGGGACGTGCTGGAAGTAGTTGGCATCCACATCACCCGCCACCAGCAGGGCATTGGCATTGATGCCGCCGCTGAGCTCGATCACCTGCAGATCCAGCGAAGGGTCCTGGCGTTTCACCTCGCCGAGGATATCCGCATGGGGCAGTGGATCCGCGGCAACCCGCAGCGCCTGGGCTGCCTGGGCGGAGAGAGAGAGTCCGAGGGCCAATACCAGGCCGCTCAGGGAAAACAGTCCGTGCTTGTTCATCTTGTGCTCCTTGCCATGCAATCAATGGGTGGTTTCGCCGACCGCCAGCGCCCGGGGCGCCGGCAACAGATCGGCATGGTGGCGCAATGCCACATCAGGGTGGGAACGCAGCCGCCCCTTGAGGTAGTTCCAGCCCACCTCCCGCAGCAGCGGATTGTGCGGGTCGGTGGCAGGCCCCCTGGCTTCACGGGCCAGAGCCTCGGGCAGCGGATAGACGGGCACCACGGCGTCGAGCTGGGCCCCCAGGAAGAAGGCGATGGAGAGACGCTCCTGCCCCGGCGCCGACGGCACCACCCGGTGCACGGTCGCCCGCAGGTAGCCGTTGCTGGCGAGCTCCAGCAGCTCACCGATGTTGACCACGAAGGTGCCGGGGAGCGGGAGCGCGTCGATCCAGTGATCCGGCGCCACCTCCACCTGCAGGCCGGGCTGGTCATCCTGCAGCAGGAAGCTCAGGAAGCCCGAATCCTTGTGGGGACCGACCCTCTGGGTGGCGCCCCGCTCACCGGGATAGCGGATCAGCTTGATATGTTCGTTGGGACGCTCTCCGTGCAGGGCATCGAAGGCATCTGGCGACAGTGCGAGCGCCTCGGCAAAAGCCCCGAGCAGGGTACGGGACATCCGGGTCATCTGCCCACGCCAGCGCGTCAGCACGGGTTGCAGTGTCGGCAGCGCCTCCGGCCACTGATTCGGCCCCTGCAACCGCCACCAGGGCGGGTCGCCCGCCGCGCGCGGCAAGGCTGGGCGATCGGCACCGATATCAAACTGCTCTCGCCAGTCGGGTTGACCCCGGGTCAGCTCCGCCCCCGGTCGGTTGTAGCCACGAAAATGGGGAGAGTGGATCATGGCGACCTGCTGCTTGGCCGCCAGAGGCAGCGCAAAGAAGGCCCGCGATAGCTGCTGTACCTCCTGTTGCAGCTCGGGATCGATGCCGTGGCCGGTCAGGTAGAAAAATCCCGTCTCTCTCGCGGCATCGCGCAACGATGCCAGAAAATCGGCCCGGGCGTCGGGCGAGGCATCCAGCTGCCTCAGGTCGAGGATGGGCAAGTGAACCAAGGTGCTCATGGCGATAACGCTCCCTGTCGATGGAAAGTGAGGGTGAATCTCTCGTTCTGACGAGACAGGGGGAAGAATTCTCCGCCTGCGGCCAGTGACGACATGCCCCGGCCCCCCTGTCTGCCTGCCCTTACTGAACCATGTATGGGTCACGGGATGGAACAATCAAAACCGGGAATGCTTTGCCATTTGGAACAATCCCGGGCCCGTGTCCGGCCCGCCGGTCAGACCCTCTTCGCCACCGCCGATGCCGATGTGCCCCCTTGCCCTAAAGAAACCCCCGGCGAGGCCGCTATGAGGGAGTGCTGGAGGATCCCCCATGACATTTCGCCCCTATCTGCTGCTGACCCTGCTTGCTTTTGCCGCCCACGGCGCCGGGCAGGCACCGTCAGGCGCCGCCCCGGATCCAGCCCCCCTGGTTCCCCCCGACTACTGGCAGAGCAGCGACTGGCAGGGAATACCCGACAGCACCAGGGTGGACAAACAACAGGTACTGTTTGCCAAGCACGACAGCGACAACTACGTGGGTCTGGTCATCCTGCTGCCCGACTGGCAGCGCAGCGGCCAGCTGTGGCAACTGACCCGGGAGCTGGGGCGCCTCGGTTTCGATACCCTGCTGCTGCTCCCCACGCCGCAGCAGACCGAGCTCGACCCCGCCGCCGAGAAGAAACAGCAGGTCATCGACGATTTTCGCAAGCAGTTTGCCTCCCGCATCAGCAAGCTGGGGGATGCCAAGCTGCAGGAGGGGGGCTTCAAGCTGCTGCTGGCCCAGGGTACCAGCGCCGCCTGGGCCGCCAACCTCATCGCCAGCGAACAGTTGCCCGCCCCCGATGCCCTGGTGCTGCTCGACGGCTTCTTCCCCAACCAGCTGAGCAACCAGACCCTCGCCAAGCAGATAGCCCAAGGCAGCATCCCTACCCTGGATCTCTATCAGGAGGAGGGAGGACGCTGGCCCCTGCTGGCGGCCGAAGCCCGCAGAAGCGAGAGCCGCCGCAGCCACAAGCTCAACTACCGCCCCTATGCCCTGATGGATCTGGAGGAGACGCCGGGGCGCATCCAGGGCTGGCTGACGCACCTGGGCTGGATCTGAGGCCCTCCGAGGCACAGCCCCCCGCCTTTTGCCTTCCCCATCGGACTTGGCCCGATGCCACCGCGCTGGTCAGCCGCCCTCCATGTTTGGCATCATGTCCGAACCAATGGCAGGAGGCTTCATGCAGCAAATCGTGTTTCTCGACAGCGACACCCTGGACACCGGCATCAATCTGCGCCGCCCCGATTTTCCCCATCACTGGCAAAGCTACCCGACCACGGCGCCGGATCAGGTGGTGGAGCGGCTCAAATGCGCCAGCATCGCCATCATCAACAAGGTGCGCATCGGGGCCGATGAACTGGCCCAGCTGCCCGAACTGCGCCTGATCGCCCTGGCCGCCACCGGCAGCGACAACCTGGATCTGGAGGCGTGCCGCGCCGCCAATGTCGCCGTGTGCAATATCCGCAACTACTCGGGCCCTTCCGTCCCCGAGCACGCCATGGCCCTGATGCTCGCCCTGTCGCGCAACCTGTTCGCCTGGCGCCAGTCCCTGCTGGAGGGGCGCTGGCAACAAAGCGGCCAGTTCTGCTTCTTCGACCACCCCATCACGGATCTGCATGGCAAGCGCCTCGGGATCATCGGCAAGGGAACCCTGGGACAGGCGCTGGGACAGCGGGCCAGCGCCATCGGGATGGAGGTTTACTATGCCCAGAGCCAGGTCGGCTCCCCGGGGGATGACGACAGGCTGCCCCTGGATGCCCTGCTGCAAAGTTCGGATGTGATCAGCCTGCACTGCCCGCTCACCCCCTACACCCGCCATCTCATCGGGGAGCGGGAGCTGGCCCTGATGAAACCGGGTGCCCTGCTCATCAACGTGGGCCGTGGCGGCCTGGTGGACGAGCAGGCGCTGCTCGAAGCCCTCGGCAACGGCCGTCTGGGCGGCGCCGGCTTCGATGTGGCGAGCGTCGAGCCGCCGCCTCCGGATCACCCCCTGATGCAGGCCCTGCGTTACCCCAATTTCATCCTGACTCCCCACGTGGCCTGGGCCAGCGAAGAGTCGATGCAGCGCCTCGCGGATCAGCTCATCGACAACATCAACGCCTTCTCCCTTGGCAGGCGCCAGCACCGGCTGGTGTAAGAGGCCGCTCGCCACCCCTCACGGGCCGGCAGCGGGATCAAAAAAAGGGGCCAAGGGCCCCTTTTTGTCGATCAGCTTGCCGCGGCATCAGTCGTCATGCCATCTGTGCTTGCGGTGCTTTTTGTGTTTCTTGTGGTGCTTGTGATAGCGCCTGTCATCGTAATAGCGATCGCCGCGGCTCTCGTGACCATCCCCGGTCCTGGCTCCGATGGCGGAGCCACCGGCACCACCGATACCGGCGCCGATCAGCTGGCCCGTACTGCCACCGACGCTCTTGCCGATGGCTGCCCCGCCCAGGGCACCGACGGCACCGCCGAGCGCCGCTTCGTTCTTGTTGCCCCTATTGGCCGTGGCCGCACCACCGGCAGCGCCCCCCAGGGCGGCCCCCACCAGGGCGCCGGTGTCGCCACCCAGCTCCTTGCCGATCATGGTGCCCGCCACCCCGCCGGCTCCGCCGCCGAGAATGGTATTGAGGGTCTCGGATGCCTGCACCTGTCCTGTGCCCAACAGCAACGCCCCCAGCAGCGCCAGTGCGCTCATGCCAAACGGTTTCATTTTCATGGGGTACTCCTGTCAAACCTGATGATTGATTATTTTTCCCTGCACTATACAAAGCCCCCTGACCTGCGCCACTGCCGCAAGGGGCACCTCACGGCCAGCCCTCCCTGTCTCCGGTTCGCGACACGACGCAAGAAAGCAGGCTAACCACCTGAAACCACATCAAAAAAAAAAGTCACACGAGAAATCATCCCCGTCATGACCCTTTTCTAGGCCCAAAGGCCCTTTTTTGCAGCGATCACCGTCAGACAGATACGGTCACAACCTCCCCGTCAACGGGCGACGACGCCGCCAGATGCCAGCAATCCCGCCCCTGGTGCTTGCTCTCGTACAGGCAGGCATCCGCCCGCTCGAGCAGCGTCAGGGCATCATCCGGATAGCGCGCGCCGCCGGCGCTCAGGGTGATGGCGTCGGCGAACTCCCGCCATTTCAGGGCCTTCACCCGACCGAGCAGGTGGGTCAGGCGACATTCCACCTCCGCCTGCTCCCAGGGCAGCAAGGCCGCAAATTCATCGCCCCCGATGCGGTAGACCTGCTCATCCCCCAGGGTTCTCGCCATGATGGTGGCTACCCGAAACAGCACCGCATCCCCCACGCCGTGTCCCCAGCTGTCGTTGACGCGCTTGAAGTTGTCCACATCGAACAGCACCAGCCAGTAGGGTGTCCCCGCCTGCTCCAGCCCCGCCCGCTGCTGATCGAAGGCTCGCCGGTTCAGGATGCCGGTGAGAGGGTCGTGGAGCAGGGCATCCTGCCCTTGCAGCAGGCTGTTTCGCACCTGTTCTATCTCTCCCAGGCTGCCGTGCACGAACCAGGTTCGCTGACGCCGCTGGATCTCCTTTCTCGCCTCATCCCGGATGAGGCCGCTGAGCGAGCCCTGCACCAGCGCCTGCTCCTGACGAAAGATCCGCACCAGAAACCACAGGCTGCACAGCCAGATGCAGAGCAATGCCAGGGCGGGCAGCACCACCATCAGCAGGGTGTCTTGCAGGTTTTCATGAAAATGGGAGGGGGGGAGATAGACGTTGAGATCCCACTCCATCCCCTCCAGAGCGTGTTGCAGGTGGCGACCTGCCCAGAACCCGTCCAGGCCGGCCGCCTGCGTCTCCCGCTCTAGGCGGGGCGGCAACAGCGACAAATTGTGCCCCAGCACCAGCTTGCCGCCCTTGCGCTCGGTGATGTAGAGGGCCACCGGATCCTCACCCACCGCCCGGTGCAACGCCCCCTGCAAGGCGCTGAACGACATGTCCACCATCAGCAGCCCAAGCAGTTGCCCCTCATGATCCTTGACCCGCTTGATGAGGGTCAGTACCTGCCGGACCGAATCGAACTCCGGGTAGGGACCAAACCAGACGAGATCATCGCCCTCGCCGGACAGGGTCTGGTACCAGGGCCGCGCCTGTGCCCGGTAGCCCTCCGGTTGCTGCCAGTCGGGATAGCCGTCGAGCCGATGGGTGCGCGCGTTGTAGAAATAGAGGAAGTGGGCGTCGTACTTGAACTGATGGGCAATGGCCCAGATGGGATTGATGGCCGATGCCCCGGCAGCGATGGCCTGCTTGTCCAGGGACGCCTCCAGTACGCCAAGCTGGCGGCGGTTGTCCTGCGCCATGTCCTGGAACAGGGTGGCGTCGAGGGCGGCCAGCATGTGACCGTAACCCGCCACCGTCTTGTCGATGCTGCTCAGGTAGCTGGCTGCCGCCAGCAACAGGGTGGCGATCAGCACCAGCCCTCCCAGGAGAAACGACAGCGGAGTCAGTATGTAATAGCGTTCCTTGATCAGCGCCGCCGTCATGTCACTCTCTATAAAATGTCATATTGGATGAATTTTATAGATTAAAAATCTGCAAAAGATATTGATTGAAGTCATTAACAACCACTGCTAATGATAAAAAAGATATCAAGGTGTCTCGCGGCCATATTCACATCCGTCATGTGAATATCCATAAAAAGTAGAAACAGTCATTACTCCTCGTTGACGGTTTATTGCCCGCAAGGTGTTATAGTCGATGACTCTAGAAATCGGAGCCAGATGACCTTTGTCGGCAACGCTGGCGGTGATGATTCATCAACCAAGGAGATGTTATGAGCAGTCCGTTTATCGAACAGATCAAAGCACGTCGTACCATCTATGCCCTGGGCAACCGGGTGACCCACTCCGAGACCCAGCTGACCGCCCTCATCAAGGATGCCGTCAAGCACAGCCCCTCTTCGTTCAACTCCCAGAGTTCCCGCGCCGTCATCCTGTTCGGCGAGCAGCACCACAAGCTGTGGGACATCGTCAAGGCGGAGCTCAAGAAGATAGTGCCGCCGGAGGCCTATCCCCAGAGTGAAGCCAAGATCAACGGCAGCTTCCGCGCCGGGGCTGGCACCGTGCTCTTCTTCGAAGACACCGCCGTCATCGAGGATCTTCAGCAGAAATTCGCTCTCTATGCCGACAACTTCCCCATCTGGTCCGAACATGCCACCGGGATCGCCCAGTTCGCGGTCTGGACCACCCTGGCCCAGGAGGGCATCGGCGCCTCCCTGCAACACTACAACCCGCTCATCGACGATGCGGTGCGCAAGGAGTGGGACCTGCCCGCCAGCTGGCTGCTTCGTGCCCAGATGCCTTTTGGCAGCATAGAGCAACCTGCCGGCGACAAGACCTTCATCGACGACGACGTGCGTTTCCGGGTCTTCAAGTAAGCCTTCACGCCCCCTCCACCAGGGGGCGTTTTCTTCTCTCCCCCTCGTTCACCCTTGTCACGTGCCAGCCATACTCTGAACAAACGCTCTCTTGTCAGGAGGTCCCCATGGGGGACATCGCACGCCAACGTACCTCATGCACATTGACGCCCTTGTCCGCTCTGTTGTGTGTCGCCGCCCTGGTACTGCTGTTCTCGCTGATCGGCATCTTCACCCGCCCCCCCAACCTGCTGGCGGCCTTCTGGCCTGCCAATGCGGTCCTGCTCGGCTGCATGGTGCGCTATCCACGCCTGGCCACCCCGGCGGGCTGGGCCGGCGGCATACTGGGCTTTTTTCTCGCCGCCCTCTTCACCGGCGAGCCCCTGTTCAAAACCATCCTGCTGACCTGCGGCAACCTGGCCGGCATCGGCGTCGGGTATCTGCTGATGCATCGGCTCGCGCCTGCCGACAAGCTCCTCAGGCGCCCCACCTCCCTCGTGCTCCTGCTGCGAAACACCCTGGCCGCCTCCCTCGCCGCCGGCGTGGTCGGCGCCATCATCAATCCCATCCTGTCTCTGGGCCCCCCGCTCTACGGGCTGGGCTTCTGGTTTGCCAGCGAGCTGGTGAACTACATGACCATACTGCCGGTGCTCCTGACACTGCCTCCCCATGACAGCGTGCCCCCCTGGCGCACCCTCCTTTACCGCACCGAGTTCTCCTGGGCCAGATTGATGCCGCTGCTGAGCCTGGTGGCCTCCCTGCTGCTCACCCTGCTCGTCGAGGGGCCGGGATCCATCGCCTTCCCGGTACCGGCGCTGCTTTGGTGCGCCGTCACCTACTCCGTCTTCGCCACCAGCCTGCTGACCCTGAGTTACAGCACCCTGATCCTGATCGCCCTCTCAAACGGCCACCTCGTCATCAATCACGATGTCCAGACCCAGTACTGGATGTTCTCCGTCCGGATAGGGGTCATGCTGATCGCTCTCACCCCCCTGACCGCCGCCAGCATCATGGCGGCCCGCAACAGCCTGCTGCGGGAGATGAGACACCTGGCCCACCACGATCACCTGACCGGTGCGCTGAACCGGGCCGGCTTCTGGTCGGCCGCCAACGAACTGCTCCAGCACCTCACGGTGCAGCGCTACCCTGTGGCGGTCTGCATGCTGAACATCGATCATTTCAAACGCATCAATGATCGTCACGGTCACGAAGAGGGTGACAACCAGTTGAGCAGCTTCGCGGCCCGGGTGCGCGACCAGCTTCGACCGGGAGATCTCTTTTGTCGCCTGGGGGGAGAGGAGTTCGTGGCCATCTGGCCCGGCCTCAGCGAGGAGCAGGCCATGGCAGTTGCCGAGCGGCTGCGAAAAATCGTCGCGCAGCCAGGGGAAGAAACTGGAGCAGAGCCCGCCGTCTGCATCACAGTCAGCATCGGTATCGCCTCCCAGAAAGAGGGCCCCTTCAATCTGGACGAGCTGCTCTCTCGCGCCGATCAGGCGCTCTATCTGGCCAAGCACAATGGCCGCAACCGGGTGGAACGCTATTCGGCTGAGCAGGCTTCCCCCAGCATCGGGCAATCTTGCGGCGCCTGAATGGCGTGCCCCTTGTCGTCATCATCCTGCCTCTGCCGGCAGCGGGGCGGGCAGATGAAGATGGAGCCCGTCCGGTGCCACCTCGATCTCGATCCCGCGCCAGTCCCGCAGCCAGCCCTTGAGCCTGTCGTCATACCGCCTTGTTCCCCCCATCTGCACCACCTGGCAACCCGCCTGCAGGGCGCTGGCGATGCCCGCTGGTGCATCCTCGAACACCAGGCAATCGGCCGGAGCCAGTCCCAACCGGCTGGCAGCCAGCAAATAAGGCTCGGGATCCGGCTTGCCCCGTACCACATCACCGGCACACACCAGGAGTCGGGGCAGCGGCAATCCGGCGTGCAGCAGCCGGTGCTCTGCCACCCTCCGGCTTGCGGAAGTCACCAGAGCCCAGCGCGTCGACGGCAGCTGTTCGAGCCGTCGCCGGGCACCGTCCAGGGGTATCGGCGCCGCAGCGTATTCCATCTCCAGATCGTCGAGCAGGGCCACCTCCACTGCCATGTCCAGCTGGGGAGCCAGGGCCCCTATCACCTCCCGTGAGCGCACGCCGTGACACATGGCGAGCACGGGAGCGGGATCCAGCCCATGGTGCTGACACCAGCGCCGCCACACGACTTCCACGTCGCCGGTGGAGTGGACCAGGGTCCCGTCCATGTCCAGCAGCAGGGCCGCAGCCTTCACGCGCACCGCGCTCACAGGGCTCTCCCCGCCAGCGCATCGGCGAAGACCTGCCGCTGGGCAGCGGCCTCGTAACAGGCGAGCGCCTGCTCCGCATTGCTGGCCCACACCGGCAAGGGGGCGACGACGAACCCCTGCTGCAACAGGCTGGTCAGCAGCTCCCCGGTCTCCGGTGCGGCCAGCGGCTGAGCCATCACCAGGCTCCCCTTGATCAAAAACAGATAGCGTTCGCTCGACATGACATGACTCCTTGTGGCTGAACAGCGGGCAAGCAGGCCCGTTTCGAGACCATTAGAACAAGGAGACTAGATAACTTATAATCAATAAATCGCCACATTGGATAACCAAATGGAATGAGATTCGACCTGAGACAATTGCAGGCCTTCGTCATGCTGGCCGAGAGTGCCAACTACCGGGAAGCGGCCAGCCGGCTTTTTGTGACGCAACCGGCCCTGACCAAGCAGATCCAGGGGCTGGAGCAGGCCCTCGGCAGCACCCTGTTCAACCGGGGCCGCCACGGGGCCGAGCTGACCGCCATCGGCCTCCAGTTGCTGCCCCAGGCCAGGGCTCTGGTGGATCACGGCAAGGGATTCGAGCAGCATGCCCTGGCGCTGGCAAGCGGTGCCGCCGGACGCCTCAACATCGGGTTCGGGCTCTCCAGCTTTGCACTGGCCCCCTCCCTGGTGGCCCGTTTCAAACAGCAGGCCCCCGACGTGCTGGTCCACCTGCGGGACACCACCTCCGCCATCCAGCAGGAGCACTTGCTGGCGGGTCGGCTGCAACTGGGCTTCATGCGACGGCCTGATGCGCCGCAGCTGAGGGAACACAGGTTGCTGACGGACAGGCTGGTGCTGGCCGTCCCCACCCGGGTGGCAGGGCCGGACTTCGACCTGGAGCGGGCGCTGATCCGCGATCCCTTGCTGCAGATGGTGGGCCATCGCTGTCCGGGTCTCAGCCAGCAGATCGCCCGCTTCCTCGGTGCCAACCGGCTGACCGGTCTCATCCAGGAGGCGGAAGACATCCAGACCCTGGTCGCCCTGGTGGCCGCCGGTATCGGCAACGCCATCCTGCCGCGCAGCGTAGGGTTCATCGCGGGCAAGGAGGTGACCCTCTACCCTCTCTCCGGCCCCTGGTCGGAATGGGAAATCAGCCTGGTGTGGAACCCGGAATTTGCCGATCCCATTCGGGATCGCTTCCTCGCCATGGTGAGAGAAACGCACCCCGAGCCCGCATGAGATGCATGAGATGCATGAGATGCATGAGATGCATGAGATGCATGAGATGCATGAGATGCATGAGATGCCTGCAGGAGAGGATGGCCGGGCTCAGTCCCGTTCCGCCAGCTCCGCGACCTTGATGATCTCGGCAATGCGACCGAGCATGCGCAGGGAAGCCTGATGTTCTGCGGCATCCGCCGCCGCGCAGGCATCTTCCAGGATGGTGATGGCGTAGTCCCGATCGTGACCATCTCGCACCGCCCCCTGAATGGCCCAGCTGGTGCTCACGCCGCACACATAGAGATGCTCGATGCGATTGGCCCGTAGCGCCGGCTCCAGCGCCGTGCCGTAGAAGGGGCTGACCCTGGGTTTGGTCAGCACCAGATCCCCGGGTTGCACATCGAGCTCCGGGTGAAAGTCGGTGCCGCTGTCCGCCAGGGAGAGGGCCCCGAACTGCCGGGCACGGCCAAACATGGGGGAACCCCTGGGATGCAGCAGATAGCCCTCGTCAAACCCCACCTTGATGAGCACCACCAGCCAGCCGTGAGCGCGGGCATGAGCCAGCGCCTGATTGGCGTGCGCAATGGCGTCCTGCTCGATCACCTGGGCCGCCGAGGCGGCGATGCGCCCGTCCGGGTGGGCGATGTCGTTGATGAAATCGATCACCAGCAATGCCTTGTTCATGGTGTGCTCCCCCCTTGCCTGAGGCCGTTTTGCCCCTGGGCCGCCAGGATCACTCCTCGCGGCCATATAAAAAACCGGCTGGCACCATCACACGGATTGATATGCCACCCGATTGGCACCTGGCAGTGCCACGCACTGCCTCATACCAGCCCAAGCGCATAGCGTAGCGCCATCTCCTTGAGGGGGCCCGCCTTGTCCGCCAGATTCAGCGCCAGGTTGCGGGCAAGCCTGAGGGGGCCTATCTCGTTGCTGAAGACCCCGTAGAAGAGATCCATCCCCGACTGCATCAGCAGGTTGTCAGGGCGGCGTCGCCCCTCGTAACGCCCGGCCAGCGCCAGCTCATGCCACAGTGCCCCCGCCTTGCCGAGCAACCCGGCCCAGCAGGCCACGTCCTTGAAACCGAGGTTGACCCCCTGCCCCGCCAGCGGGTTGATGGTGTGGGCCGCATCCCCGAGCAGCACCACTCGCCCGGCGTGATAGTCGTTGGCGTGGCGGCGCACCAAGGGGAAGCTCCCCTTGGCCGTCACGGTGAAACCGCCAAGGCGGCTGGGGAAGTGGCGGCGCACCTCGACGGCCAGGGCCTCGTTGCTCATGGCGGCCAGCGCCCGGATGCGGGCCGGGCTGTCATACCAGACCAGGGAGCCATGGCGGCCCGGCAGCGGCAGGAAGGCGCGCGGGCCGCTCGGGGTGAACTGCTGCCAGGTGATGTCTTCCTGGGCAAAATCGGTGTCGATGTTGATCAGCATGCAGTGCTGGCGGTACTCGAAACGCGACACCCCGATGCCGGCCAGTCGCCGGGTGTGGGATTCGGCACCATCGCAGGCCAGCACCCAGCGCGCCTGCAGCTCGGTGCCGTCATCCAGGGTCAGCACGGCGTCATCCGCACTCTGGCGCAGACTCGTCACCGCCGCCGGGGTATGGGTCTGGATGGTCGGGAAATCCTCCATCCTTTTCAGCAGGGCGAGCTGGATCAGCCGGTTCTCGATGATGTAGCCGAGCTGGGGCAGCCCGAGATCCACCGCGTCGAAGCGGGTAGCGAAGCCGTCCAGCTCCCAGGTCTCCAGCCGGCGATAGGGGCACAGCCGCATCTGCTGCAGATATTGCCAGGCACCGGCCCGGGTCAGCAGCGCCACCGAGGCCTGACTGATGGCGGAAACCCGCAGATCCAGCGGCTGCTCGGGGGCATAGGGCTCGGGCAACCGGGTCTCGATGACCCGTACCGAGAGCCCCTCTGCCGCCAGCAGGCAGGCGGTGGCGGCGCCCACCATGCCGGCGCCGACGATGGCGATATCACACTGTTCCATAACTTGATTCCTGCAAGGAGTCCCCGCGATAAGGGGCAAGGGCCGAACCGAATGGGGCATGATAACGCAAGGAGGCGGCAGAAACAGTGAGAGGGATGCGCAATTGCCGACGACAAGCCGGCCCTGATGGCGGCGGGCGGCCCCAGACTGGTCAGCACCGGGATTGCGGAGTAAAATGGCCGGTCCTTTGACCCTGCCGATTTCAAAACCAGTCACGAGAAGCAATGAGCAAGAAACTTCATATCAAGACCTGGGGCTGCCAGATGAACGAGTACGACTCGTCCAAGATGGCGGACCTGCTGGATGCCAGCAATGGCTACACGCTTACCGAGGAGCCGGAAGAGGCAGATGTGCTGCTGCTCAACACCTGTTCCATCCGCGAGAAGGCCCAGGAGAAAGTGTTCCACCAGCTCGGTCGCTGGAAGAAGCTCAAGGCGAAAAAACCGGGGCTGGTGATCGGGGTGGGCGGCTGCGTCGCCTCCCAGGAAGGGGAGAACCTGCGCAGCCGGGCGCCCTATGTGGACATCGTCTTCGGACCCCAGACCCTGCACCGCCTGCCGACCATGATCAAGCAGGTGCAGGAGGGGCGCGGTGCCCAGGTGGACATCGCCTTCCCCGAAATCGAGAAGTTCGACAACCTGCCCGAACCCCGTGCCGAGGGGGCGACCGCCTTCGTTTCCATCATGGAAGGCTGCTCCAAGTACTGCTCCTTCTGCGTGGTGCCCTACACCCGTGGCGAGGAGGTGAGCCGACCGCTGGATGACGTGCTCTATGAAATCGCCCAGCTCGCCCAGCAAGGGGTGCGCGAAGTGAACCTGCTCGGCCAGAACGTCAACGCCTACCGGGGGCCGACCTTCGACGGGGAGGTCTGCACCTTCGCCGAGCTGCTGCGCCTGGTGGCTGCCATCGACGGCATCGACCGCATTCGCTACACCACCAGCCACCCGGTCGAGTTCACCGACGACATCATCGAGGTCTATCGTGATACCCCCGAGGTGGTCAGCTTCCTGCACTTGCCCATCCAGAGCGGCTCGGATCGCATCCTGACCATGATGAAGCGCCCGCACACCGTGCTGGAGTACAAGTCCAAGATCCGCCGCCTGCGCGCCGTGCGTCCCGACATCACCATGAGCTCCGACTTCATCGTCGGCTTCCCGAACGAGACGGACGAAGACTTCGAGGCCACCATGAAACTCATCGAGGAGATCAACTTCGACATGAGCTTCAGCTTCATCTACAGCCCGCGCCCCGGCACCCCGGCCGCGGACCTGCCGGACGACGTCGACATGGAAGTGAAGAAGGCCCGCCTGACCCGACTGCAAAACCGCATCAATCACCAGTCCATGCTCATCGGCCGCGCCATGCTGGGCTCGGTGCAGCGCATCCTGGTGGAGGGGCCCTCCAAGATGGATCCCATGCAGCTCAGTGGCCGTACCGAGAACAACCGGGTGGTCAACTTCGAGGGGCCGCACCGCCTCATCGGCGGCTTCGCCGACGTGGAGATCACCGACGTACGCCCCTACTCCCTGCGCGGCCGCTTCATCCGCGGCGAGGACGAAATGAACCTGCGCATCGCCACGGCCCCGAGCGAGATCCTCGCCCGTCGTCCTGACAACGTACCCGATGATCTGGGCGTTGCGGCCTTCAGACCCCATTGATGACTCTCTCCCCCGCCCCCTGGCGGGGGAACAACCGATAAGAGGACACCTTGAGCCGACACATCTCCACCCTGAATCTGCATCTGGAACCCGCCGACAACCAGCGCCTCGCCAGCCTGTGCGGACCCTTTGACGACAACCTCAAGCAGCTGGAGCGCCGTCTCGGCATCGAGATAAGCTACCGGGACAACCACTTCCAAGTGATCGGCAAGCAGGCCCAGGTGGAGGCGGCTGCCGTCATCCTCAAGCACCTCTATGTGGAAACCCAGCCCCTCAAGGGGAGCAAGGTGAGCGACATCACCCCCGAGATGGTGCACCTGGCGGTGCAGGAGTCCCGCGTGCTGGAGCAGGACGACGAACCCGCCCCTTCCCTGCCGTATGGCAAGGAGGTCACGGTCAAGACCAAGCGCGGTCTCATCAAGCCCCGCAGCCCGAACCAGGCCCAGTACATCGCCAATATCGTGCGCCACGACATCAGCTTCGGCATCGGGCCCGCCGGGACCGGCAAGACCTATCTCGCCGTGGCCGCCGCCGTGGATGCCCTGGAGCGCCAGGAGATCCGCCGCATCCTGCTGACCCGCCCGGCGGTGGAAGCCGGTGAGAAGCTCGGCTTCCTGCCCGGCGATCTTTCCCAGAAGGTGGACCCCTACCTGCGCCCCCTCTACGACGCCCTGTTCGAGATGCTGGGCTTCGAGCGGGTGGAGAAGCTGATGGAGCGCAACGTCATCGAGGTGGCGCCGCTTGCCTACATGCGAGGCAGAACCTTGAATGACGCCTTTATCATCCTGGACGAGGCCCAGAACACCACCACGGAACAGATGAAGATGTTCCTGACCCGCATCGGCTTCAACTCCAAGGCGGTGGTGACCGGCGACATCACCCAGGTGGACTTGCCTCGCAGCACCAAATCCGGTCTGCGCCACGCCCTGGAGGTGTTGCAGGGGGTCGATGGCCTCTCCTTCAACTTCTTCGAGTCCAAGGACGTGGTGCGCCATCCCGTGGTGGCCCGCATCGTGCAGGCCTACGAGGCATTCGATGCCCAGCAGGCGGCCGAGAAGAGCGCAGCCACTCCCCGCAACGAGAACACCAGCAAAGAGAGTGCCCAATGAGCGTGACCCTGGATCTGCAACTGGCCTGCGCCAGCCCGGACGGCCTGCCGACCGAGGCCCAGCTGCAAGGCTGGCTCGACGGCACCATTCTGGGCTTCCAGCCCGAGGCCGAGGTGACGGTGCGCCTGGTGGACGAGGCGGAGAGCCGCGAGCTCAACCACACCTATCGCGGCAAGGACAAGCCCACCAACGTGCTCTCCTTCCCCTTCGAGGCGCCACCGGGTCTCGAACTGCCCCTGCTCGGGGATCTGGTGATCTGCCGCCAGGTGGTCGAGGCCGAAGCCGTCGAACAGGGCAAGCCCCTGATGGCCCACTGGGCTCACATGGTTGTGCATGGCAGTCTGCATCTGCTAGGTTATGACCATATCGAGGACGAGGAAGCCGAAGAGATGGAGCAGCTCGAGCGCGACATCATGCAGGAACTGGGCTTCGCCGATCCTTATCTGAACGACGAAGAGTAACGAACCGGATGGTCATCGTCTTGAAACAGCCGATGCCCATCCTCATATAGCCACAACGATTTCAAGTGTGTTCATACGAGTAACCAAGAGAGAAAATGACCGACGATCACCCTAGTACCGGCTCGCCGAAGAAAACCTGGCTCGACAAACTCAGCCAACTCTTCCAGGGCGAGCCAAAAGACCGCAACGATCTGGTAGAGGTCATCGCCGATGCCGAAGAGCGGGACCTCATCGATCAGGACACCAAGGACATGATCGAGGGCGTGCTCGAAATTGCCGAGCTGCGCGTGCGTGACATCATGATCCCCCGCTCCCAGATGGTGACCATCGAGAAGTCCCAGCCGGTGGACGAGTTCCTGCCAGTCATCATCGAATCCGGCCACTCCCGCTTCCCGGTGATCAACGAAGACAAAGATCACGTGGAGGGCATCTTGCTCGCCAAGGATCTGCTGCCGTTCGGGTTTGGCGGCCAGCATGCCAGCGAACCGCTCCAGCTGGAGAAGATCCTGCGTCCCACGGTGATCGTGCCGGAGAGCAAGCGGGTCGATCGCCTGCTCAAGGAGTTCCGGGAAGAGCGCTACCACATGGCCATCGTGGTGGACGAATTTGGCGGTGTCTCCGGTCTCGTGACCATCGAGGACATTCTGGAGCTCATCGTCGGCGAGATTGACGACGAGTTCGACGATATCGAGGACGAGCCGGAAGAGATCCGCCGCATCAGCAAGCGAGTCTTCTCGGTGAGCGCGCTGACCGAGATCGAGGACTTCAACGACTTCTTCGGCACCCAGTTCAGCGATGAAGAGGTGGACACCGTCGGCGGTCTGGTGATGCACGCCTTCAGCCACCTGCCCAAGAAGGGTGAAGAGATCGAACTCGACGGCTACCTGTTCAAGGTGATGCACGCCGATCGCCGTCGCCTGCAACAGTTGCAGGTAAAGATCCCCGAGCATCATGCAGCGGCGCAGCCGGAGTCCTGATCCCGCCCAGCCCCACGCATATCACGCGCCCCTCTCGTCAGGGGCGCTTTTTTTACCTCTCTCCCGCCGCGCGACCGCCCCTGGGCCCACGCCGACCGCGAGGCTCGCCGTTGACCCGGTTTGCGGTTAAGATGTCGGCCATTGTGTTTCCATTCAGTCCAATTCGAGCCCCGATCCCCCGTGAAATCGAAACTCCTGACCAGCCTGTTTGCCATTGCCAGCGGCGCCATCGCCGTGTTGGCCTTCTCCCCTTTCGGCTACTGGCCCCTGGTGATCCCCTCCCTGCTCGGCCTTTACGCCCTGCTGGACAAGGCCACCCCCAAACAGGCAGCCTGGCGAGGCTTCGGCTACGCCATGGGTCTGTTCCTGCCCGGGCAGTGGTGGATCCACGTCAGCATGACGGAGTTTGGCGGCATTCCGCTGCCAGCCGCCTTCGTGCTGCTGGCCGGGCTCTGCGCCTATCTCTCCCTCTACCCGACCCTGGCCTGCTGGCTCTTCGCCCGCTTTTTTGCCGGCCGCCACTGGAGCCGCTGGCTGCTCGCCTTCCCGGCGCTCTGGCTGATGGCCGACTGGCTGCGGGGCTGGGTGATGACCGGCTACCCCTGGCTCTGGTTCGGCTACACCCAGATAGACGGCCCCCTCAAGGGCTTCGCTCCCCTTCTCGGGGTGCAGGGCATCACCCTCGCCCTGCTGCTCACCGCCTCCTCCCTCTGGCTGGTATGGCAGCACCGCAAGCCGGCCTGGCTGCTGCTCCCCGTCGCCCTGGTGGGCGCCGCCCAGGGGCTGATGCAGCTCAACTGGGTGACCCGGGGTGAACCGGTCAAGGTCGCGCTGGTGCAGGGCAACATCGAGCAGTCCCTCAAGTGGGATCCGGAGGCCCTGGTGCCGACCGTGCGCAAGTATCAGGATCTCAGCCGCGAGAACCAGGATGCCGACATCATCGTCTGGCCGGAGTCCGCCATCCCGGCCATCGAGAAGGAGATGGGTACCTATCTGGAAAGCCTGGACAAGGCGATGAAGGTGAACGACACCGGCCTGCTGGCGGGGATCATCCATTACGATCTGAAACAGCAGCGCTTCTTCAATACCGTGCTCGGCATGGGGGTACAGGATGCTGAGGGCAAGGAGTCCTACTACTACGAGCACAAGAACCGCTACTACAAGTACCACCTGCTGCCCATCGGCGAGTTCGTACCCTTCGAAGATCTGCTGCGTCCCATCGCCCCCTTCTTCAACCTCCCCATGTCCTCCTTCAGCCGGGGTGACGAGGTGCAGCCGAACCTGATCGCCAAGGGGCTCAAGTTTGCAGCCGCCATCTGTTACGAGATCATCTTCCCGGACGAGGTGCGCCGCAACGTGCAGCCGGATACCGACTTTCTGCTGACCGTCTCCAACGACGCCTGGTTCGGCACCAGCATCGGCCCCTGGCAGCACATGGAGATCGCCCGCATGCGCGCCCTCGAGCTGGCCCGCCCGCTGCTGCGCGACACCAACACCGGCATCACCATCGTCACCGAGATAGACGGCAGCATCATCGCCCAGATCCCGCAGTTCGAGGCTGGAGTATTGCGTGCCGAGGTACGCCCCGCCCACGGCCAGACCCCCTATCTGCGTTTTGGCAGCTGGCCCATGTATGGCCTGGCCGCCGCCCTGCTGGGGCTGGCCCTGTGGCTGCGCCCCCGCGCCCACCCCTGGGCGCGCAAGGGCTAAGACCACACAACCCCGATAAACAAAAGTGGCGCCCTTGGGCGCCTCTTTTTATGGTTTGGCTTATGGCTTGGCACAGTCTGGCGGCTCAAGGAGACAGCGGCTCGCGATGATACTCATCGGCCCCGCACTCGGGGCAGGTGCCAAGCTGCTCCGGGTGCAGCACGGTATGGCGCCACTCGCAGTGATCGCACACCAATACTCCGAGCCCCACCCAGTCGCCGGCCCGGTAGACCCCCTTGTGCTCCAGCTCGTCCGCCAACTCCTGCCACTCCACCTGGGTGCGGTCGGTCACGTCTGCCAACCAGGACCAGGCGGTGTCTTTGAGCGCCAGCATGAAGGCAGACTCCTCCACCTGATCATCCTTGCGCCCTTCGTCATAGTTGCCCAGATCCCGCTTCACATACTCGGCGATCAGCGCCAGCTCGTCCTGGGTCAGATCCCCGGCCGCCTCCAGATAGGCCTGCACCTTGGCGATCATCCGGTTGAGGCGCTCTCCCTGAAACGCTTCCGTCTCTTCCCACTGCTTCTTGAGCTGGGCGATAAAGGCTTCATACCCTTGTCGACGTTTGTCCATGGCCATCACTCCTCTGCTGAATCCCGATCGAGCCAGACCCTGACCTCGGGCTCGGCGGATACGGGCGGCGGTTGCCATTCTCACTTCGTTGCGACTCTCGCGGCTCTGCAAATCCTCGCGGGTACCGGACCTGGCCCGAGACCGGGCGGATGCTGGCGGTTGTTGCCGCCGCAGGATATGGGTATTCTATCGGGATTTCCCAGCCGTTTTATCTATTCATTTCACAGATCCGGATGTCACCAATGCAAGAGCAATACGTTCCCCAATCCATAGAACCAGCAGTGCAGAAGCACTGGGATGCCAAGAAAACCTTCAAGGCGGTGGAGAAAGTAGACAAGGAAAAGTTCTACTGCCTCTCCATGTTCCCCTATCCGTCTGGTCGTCTACACATGGGGCACGTTCGCAACTACACCATAGGTGATGTGATCTCCCGTTATCAACGGCTCAATGGCAAGAACGTGCTGCAACCCATCGGTTGGGACGCCTTCGGCCTGCCGGCAGAAAACGCCGCCATCAAGAACAACACGGCGCCGGCCCCCTGGACCTACGAAAACATCGAATACATGAAGAACCAGCTGAAGATGCTGGGTCTGGGCTATGACTGGGATCGGGAGCTGGCCACCTGCAAGCCGGACTACTATCGCTGGGAGCAGTGGTTCTTCACCAAGCTCTACGAGAAGGGTTTGGTCTACAAGAAGACCTCCTCCGTCAACTGGTGCCCGAACGACATGACGGTGCTGGCCAACGAGCAGGTAGTGGACAACTGCTGCTGGCGCTGTGACACCCCAGTGGAACAAAAAGAGATCCCTCAGTGGTTCATCAAGATCACCGACTACGCCGAAGAGCTGCTGAACGATATCGACAATCTGGAAGGCTGGCCGGAGATGGTCAAGACCATGCAGCGCAACTGGATTGGCCGCTCCGAAGGGGTCAACATCAGCTTCAATATCGACGGTCAGGCCGAGCACCTCGAGGTCTACACCACCCGTCCGGACACCTTCATGGGTGTGACCTATGTGGGCATCGCCGCCGGTCACCCGCTGGCGCTGCAAGCAGCCCAGAACAATCCGGAGCTGGCCGCCTTCATCGAAGAGTGCAAGAACACCAAGGTAGCCGAAGCTGAACTGGCCACCATGGAGAAGAAGGGCATGGCAACCGGCCTCTACGCCATTCACCCGCTGGATGGCCGCAAGGTGCCCGTCTGGGTCGCCAACTTCGTGCTGATGAACTACGGCACCGGCGCCGTGATGGCGGTACCGGGTCACGACCTGCGTGACCACGAATTCGCCACCAAGTACGGCCTCGAGATCAAGCCTGTCATCAAGCCGGTTGATGGTGACGTCGACGTGAGCGAAGCGGCTTATACCGAGAAGGGCGTGCTGTTCAACTCCGGCGAGTTCGACGGCCTCGACTTCCAGGGTGCCTTCGATGCCATCGCCAACAAGCTGGAAGGGCTCGGCAAGGGCAAGCGCACCGTCAACTACCGTCTGCGCGACTGGGGGGTTTCCCGTCAGCGCTACTGGGGCGCCCCCATCCCGATGCTGACCCTGGCGGATGGTACCGTGGTGCCGACCCCGGAAGATCAACTGCCGGTACTGCTGCCGGAAGACGTGGTGATGGATGGCATCCAGAGCCCGATCAAGGCCGACGCAGAGTGGGCCAAGACCACCTACAACGGCCAGGAAGCGTTCCGCGAGACCGATACCTTCGACACCTTCATGGAGTCCTCCTGGTACTACGCCCGCTACTGCTCCCCGGACTACGACAAGGGCATGCTGGATCCGGCGGCTGCCAACCACTGGCTGCCGGTGGATCAATACATCGGCGGCATTGAGCACGCCTGTATGCACCTGCTCTACGCCCGCTTCTTCCACAAGCTGCTGCGTGATGCGGGCCTGGTGAACAGCGACGAGCCGTTCAAGCGCCTGCTCTGCCAGGGCATGGTGCTGGCTGACGCCTTCTACTACAAGGATGAGAAGGGCGGCAACGTCTGGGTCAGCCCCCTCGACGTCAAGGTGGAACGTGACGACAAGGGCCGCATCACCAAGGCGGTCGACCTCGAAGGCCGTGAAGTGATCCACTCCGGCATGACCAAGATGTCCAAGTCCAAGAACAACGGCATCGACCCGCAACTGATGGTGGAGCGTTACGGCGCCGATACCGTCCGTCTGTTCATGATGTTCGCCTCTCCGGCCGAGATGACCCTGGAGTGGTCCGACTCCGGCGTAGAGGGTGCCCAGCGCTTCCTGCGTCGCCTGTGGCGCATCACCTTCGAGCACGTATCCGGTGGCGCCGTTGCCGCACTGGACGTCGCCGCCCTCACCAGCGACCAGAAAGCCGTGCGCCGCGAGCTGCACAAGACCATCGCCAAGGTGAGCGACGACGTGGGTCGCCGTCAGACCTTCAACACCGCCATCGCTGCCATCATGGAGCTGATGAACAACCTGGCCAAACTGGGCAGCGACGCTCAGGATCGCGCCCTGATGCAGGAAGCGCTGGAAGCGGTCGTGGTCATGCTCTACCCCATCACCCCGCACATCGGCTTCGAGCTGTGGAAAATGCTGGGCAAGGAAGGGGACATCGATGTCGCGGCCTGGCCGGTGGCTGACGAAGCGGCCATGGTCGAGACCGAGAAGCTGGTGGTGGTGCAGATCAACGGCAAGATGCGCGGCAAGCTGACCGTGCCGGCCGAGATAAGCCAGGCCGACGTCGAGAAGCTGGCCATGGCCGATGCGTCCGTACAGAAGTTCACCGACGGTCTGACCGTGCGCAAGGTCGTGTACGTTCCGGGCAAGCTGCTCAACATCGTGGCCAACTGATGACGCCTCCCCTGGCGGCGGCCGACGGTCTGGCCGCCAGGGGCTGACGACACACGGATGATGACGGCGGGCCCTGCGCCCGCCGCTCTTCCCTTCATGCAAAGAGGATTTTTTATGGGCACCATCTTCACGCGCTGGATGGCCATCGTGCTGGCAGGACTGTTGCTGCAGGCCTGCGGTTTTCAGATGCGGGGCACCGCCATTCCCCCCGAACTGATGACCATGAAAGTGGTCGGTGACAACAAGAGCGACTTCTACCGACTGGTCACCACCCGTCTCAAGGCCGCTGGCGTGCAGCTCGCCGACAAGGAGGGCATCCCGGTGCTGACCCTGGCCGGGGTACGTAGCCGCAGCCAGGTCGCCTCGGTCGACTCCATCGGCCAGGACCGCGAATACCTGCTCAGTTACAGCACCCAGTTCACCGTGGTCATGCCGGGCAAACCGACCCAGGTCTTCCCCATCACCTTCAACCGCAGCTTCCTGAACAAGCCGGATGCGGCACTCGCCTCCTCCCGCGAGCAGGAGCAGCTGGGCAAGGAGATGCAGGAGCAGGCCGCCAACCTGGTTATTCGCCAGCTCAGTCAGGTCAAGTTCTGATGGGCGTATCTTGATGAGAGGGTGTTGATGAGAGTCTATCCCGAGCAGTTTGCGGATCATCTCAAGGCAGGGCTCAAGCCCTGCTATCTCATTTTCGGGGACGAGCCCCTGTTCAAGAATGAGCAAGCCATCGACCGTGCATCCTTCCCCCTCAACCAGGCCAGGTTCTGATGCGGATTTACCCTGAACAACTCGCGGACCATCTCAAGGCAGGGCTCAAGCCCTGCTATCTCATTTTTGGGGACGAGCCCCTGCTCAAACTGGAAGCTGTCGACGCCGTGCGTCAGGTGGCACGCAAACAGGGCTTCGATGAGCGCCACAGCTTCGTGGTGGAACAGGGGCTGGACTGGAACCAGGTCTACGATGCCTGCCAGGCCATGAGCCTGTTCTCGGCCCGCCAGATCATCGAGCTGGAGCTGCCCGCCAAGATCGACAAGGATCTCGCCGCCCGCATCAGCGATATTGGCAAGCAACTCCACCCCGACCTGCTGCTGGTGCTCTCGGGCCCCCGCCTCAACCAGACCCAGATGAAGGCGGCCTGGTTCGACAAGCTGAGCCAGAGCGGCACCTATGTGCCGGTCAACCACCCCGAGCCCCGCTTCTTCCCGCGCTGGATGAGCGCCCGCTTTCAGCGCTTCGGCCTCAAGGCACTGCCGGATGCGGTCAACTTCATGTGCCACGCCTACGAGGGCAACCTGCTGGCCGCGAGCCAGGAGATCGAGAAGCTGACCCTGCTCTCCCCGCCCCAGCCCATCAGCGTCGCCTATCTGCAGGAGACCATCATCCGCCACGCCCACTTCACCCCCTTCCAGCTCGTCGATACCCTGCTGGAAGGAAAGGTGAACCGGGCCCAGCGCATCCTGCTGGCCCTGCGCGCCGAAGGTACCGAACCCGGCATGCTGGCCTGGACCCTGTGCCGCGAACTGGAGCAGCTCACCGAGCTGGCGCTGGCCGCCCGCGCCGGACAGCCCCTGGTGGAACATTTCAGCCGCCTGCGCATCTGGCAGAGCCGTCAGCAGCTCATCCAGCAGGCGCTGACCCGGCTTCCCTTCCCCAAGATCCGGCAACTCTGGCAACTGATGGCCCAGCTGGACCATGCCCAGCGCCATTTCGACACCGAGCAGGCCTGGCTGATGCTGCAAACCATCGCCCTCGGCTTTCGTGACGGTACCCCGCTCCCCCTGCTGGAGACGGAATCATGCTGACACCGCCCATCGGGATCCTCGGCGGCACCTTCGATCCCATTCACATCGGCCACCTGAGGCCCGCCATCGAGGCACGGGACGCCCTGGGTCTGGCCGAGGTGCGCCTGCTCCCGAACCATATCCCGCCCCACCGGGCCAATCCGCTCTGCTCCAGCGAGCAGCGGCTCGCCATGGTCCGGCTCGCTGCGGCGGACAACCCGGGATTCGTGGTGGATGAGCGGGAGCTCAGGCGCGACACCCCCTCCTGGACCATCGACACCCTTGTCGAGTTGAGGAGCGAGCTGCCGGACACCCCGCTCTGCTTTTTGATGGGGATGGATTCCCTGCTCGGCCTGCCGGGCTGGCACCGCTGGCAGGAGCTGCTCGATTACGCCCACCTGGTGGTGAGCTGCCGCCCAGGCTGGCAACCGGATTATCCCGTCCAGGTGGCCGCGCTGCTGGCCCGCCACCAGACCCGGGACATTCAGGATCTCCATGGCCAGCGCCACGGTCATGTCTGGCTTTGTGACAACCTGCCCGTCGAGCTGTCGGCCACACGCCTGCGTGCCCTGCTCGCGGCAGGCCAGGATCCCAAATACCTGCTGCCCAACCCGGTCGCCGACTATATCCGGCGCCACGGGCTCTACCGCTCATCGGCAACGCAGTAAACGGCGCCACGCAGGCGGATCAGCCGACACGTCCGGGCGCACCGGGCCCGGCCCTGACTATTGCCAAGCCGGGTTGCACACTATAGTGATCGTCAAGGGGCCCCTCCCCCACGGGACGGCTCCCCGGGCAATGCTCCCTTTGCCAGGCTGGGAAACGGGAGTGACCATGATATAATCCGCCGCCCTCTGGCGCCGGAAGATAGGAGAAGACATTGCAAGGCCAAGAATTGCTCGCCTTTATCGTCGACAAGATCGATGACATGAAAGGCCGCGACATCATCACCCTCGATGTGCGCGGCAAATCCAGTATCACGGACACCATGATCATCTGCTCCGGCAACTCCAATCGTCACGTCAGTGCCATCGCCCACAACCTCGCCAGCGAGGCCCGTCATGCGGGGCTCGACCTGCTGAGCGTGGAGGGGGAGCTCACCGGTGAGTGGGTGCTGGTGGACATGGGGTCGGTCATCGTCCACGTGATGCAGGATGAGTACCGCGACTTCTACCAGCTGGAAAAACTCTGGAGCGGCGCCGCCCAGGTCAATTCGCAATAAAGGGCGACAGCGTAACCAAAGATGAAGATCCAGTTGATTGCCGTGGGCACCAAGATGCCTGCCTGGGTAGAGCATGGCTTCGAAGAGTACCGTCGCCGCTTCCCCAAAGACATGCCGTTCGAGCTGGTCGAGATCGGCGCAGGCAAGCGCGGCAAGAATGCCGACATTCCCCGCATCCTGCAAAAGGAAGGGGAAGCCATGCTGGCCGCCGCCGGCCGCTCCCGCATCGTGACCCTGGACATTCCGGGCAAGCCCTGGACCACGGAGCAGCTCGCCGTGCAACTGGAAGCCTGGAAGCTGGATGGCCGGGATGTGGCGCTGCTGGTGGGTGGCCCGGAGGGGCTCTCCCCCGAGTGTAAGGCTGCTGCGGAGCAGAGCTGGTCGCTCTCGCCCCTGACCCTGCCCCATCCCCTGGTGCGGGTGCTGGTGGCCGAGAGCCTCTATCGCGCCTGGAGCATCACCACCAATCACCCTTATCACAGAGAGTGACCCATGCCGACCCTGAGCATGCATTTCTCCTCTCTCACCCGCACGTCAGCCACAAGGTAACGGCATGCTGAAGAATCGCATTGAAATGCGCGATCACAGTGCCGAGGGACGTCTGTTCTTCCGGCGCACCCTGGTCGCCTACATCGGCATGGTCACCCTCATGCTGGTGCTGCTGGCTAACCTCTACTACCTGCAAGTAGAGTCTTACGAAACTTATCAGACCCGATCCAACGACAACCGCATCCGTGTGGTACCGGTGGCGCCGCCCCGTGGCCTCATCTACGACGCCAACGGTGTCCTGCTGGCGGAAAACCGCCCTGTCTACAGCCTGGAGATCGTGCCCGAAGAGACCGAGAACCTGGAGAAGACCGCGGACGACCTCATCACCCTGCTGGCCCTGCCGGAGGGGACCAAGGAGAAGTTCCTGGCCGAGGTCAAACGTCAGCGCCGCTTCAAGCCCGTGCCCCTGTTCGAGAAGCTGACCGAATACCAGGTCGCCCTCTTCTCGGTCAACCAGCACAACTACCCGGGGGCCAGCATCGAGGCCTACCTCAAGCGCTACTACCCGTTCGGCGATACCCTGACCCATGCCCTGGGCTACGTGGCCAAGATCAACACCCGTGACGTGGAGCGCCTCGAGAAGGAGGAGAAGCTCGCCAACTATGCCGCCACCAAGGACATCGGCAAACAGGGGGTGGAGAAGTACTACGAGGATCAGCTGCACGGCGTGGCAGGTTATCAGGAGGTCGAGGTGAACAACCGCGGCCGGGTGGTGCGCACCCTGAAATTCCAGCCCCCCGAGCCCGGCAAGGACATCTACCTCAACATCGACATCCGCTTGCAGTTGAAGGCCCAGGAGCTGCTGGCCGGCCGCCGGGGCGCCATCGTGATGATGGAACCCAACACCGGCGCCATCCTGGCCATGGAGTCGAGCCCGAGCTACGACCCCAACCTGTTCGTGACCGGCATCTCCAGCGCCAACTACTCGGCGCTGCTCAACGATCCCGCCCGGCCGCTGGTCAACCGCACCACCCAGGGCATCTATGCCCCCGCCTCCACCGTCAAGCCCATGATGGCGGTGATGGGGCTCAACGAGGGGGCGATCACCCCCAATTACCGCTACTTCGGCGGGCCCAGCTTCTCCATCCCGGGCACCACCAAGAAGTTCCGGGACTGGCGCCGCTGGGGCCACGGCTGGCTCGACGTCTATCGCGCCATCGAAGTGTCGGCGGATACTTATTTCTACGATCTCGCCTACCGGGTCGGCATCGACAAGATCAACAGCTACATGACCAAGTTCGGCTTCGGCCAGTACAGCGGCGTGGACCTCTATGAAGAGACCCGGGGCGTCATGCCCTCCCGGGACTGGAAGATGGCCCGCTGGCGTCAACCCTGGTACCAGGGGGACACCATCTCCATCGGCATCGGCCAGGGCTACTGGAGCGCCACCCCGATCCAGCTCGCAAAGGCCATCAGCATCCTGACCCAGAACGGTCACGACGTGACGCCGCACCTGCTCAAGAGCACCGCCTCGTCCGATGGCGTGGTCAACGCCCCCATCAACCCGAACGTGGCCATCGCCGCCAAGAGCGATACCTACTGGCAGGTGGCCAAGGACGGCATGTGGCGCGTAATCAACGGCCACGAAGGGACGGGGCGCCGCGCCTTCGCCAATACCCCCTACAAGGCGGCGGGCAAGTCCGGCACCGCCCAGGTGGTGGGCCTGAAAGAGAACCAGGTCTACAACGCGGCCACCACCAAGGTGGAACACCGCGACAACGCCCTGTTCGTCGCCTTCGCCCCCTTCGAGGCACCCAAGGCGGTCGTCGCCCTGGTGCTGGAAAACGCCGGGGGCGGCAGCGCCATGGCGGCACCGGTCGCCCGCCACATGCTGGATGCCTATCTGCTCCCGCCGGAACCCCAGTTGCCACCGGCACCGGAAAAGCCGTCCCAACCGAGTGAGGTCGTTTCCCAATGAGTAATTCTGCCCGCCAGCAGAGCATCTGGTACAAGCTGCACATCGACCTGCCGCTGCTGCTCGGCCTGCTGACCCTGATGGCCCTCTCCATGGTGGTGCTCTACTCCGCCTCGGGCCAGGATCTCGACTCCATCGTGCGCCAACTGGTGCGCGGCGCCCTGGCCTTCGGTCTGATGATCGGCATTGCCCAACTGCCGCCCTCCCTCTATGCCCGCTGGTCGGTGCCCCTGTTTGCGGTGGTGGTGCTGCTGCTCATCGCGGTGGACGTGTTCGGCCATATCGGCAAGGGGGCCCAGCGTTGGCTCGATCTCGGCTTCATGAAGTTCCAGCCCTCCGAGGTGATGAAACTCTCCATGCCCATCATGGTGGCCGCCTGGCTCAGCCGGCACTCCCTGCCGCCAAAGTTCAGCCATGTGATGATCGCCCTGGTGATGGTGCTGCTGCCCACCCTGCTGATCGCGGCCCAACCCGATCTCGGCACCTCCATCCTGGTGGCCGCTTCCGGCTTCTTCGTCATCTTCCTGGCGGGGATCAGCTGGTGGCTCATCGGGCTCGCGGTCTTGCTCATCTGCGCCTTCATGCCGGTACTCTGGTTCTTCCTGATGCACGACTACCAGCGCCAGCGGGTGCTGATGCTGCTGGACCCGGAGAAGGACCCGCTCGGTCGCGGCTATCATATTATCCAGTCCAAGATTGCGATCGGCTCCGGCGGCGTGTTCGGCAAGGGGTGGCTGCAAGGCACCCAGTCCCAGCTCGAATTCCTGCCAGAGCGCCACACCGACTTCATCTTCGCCGTCTTCAGCGAGGAGTTCGGTCTGGTGGGAGTGGCCCTCTTGCTGGTCATCTACCTCTACATCATCAGCCGCTGCCTGTTTATCTCCATGCAGGCCCAGAACAGCTTCGAACGCCTGCTGGGGGGCGCCCTGACCCTGACCTTCTTCGTCTATGTGTTCGTCAACATGGGCATGGTAAGCGGCATCCTGCCAGTGGTAGGGGTTCCCCTGCCACTGGTGAGCTACGGCGGCACCTCCATGGTGACCCTGATGGCGGGCTTCGGCGTTCTGATGTCCATCCAGACCCACAGGCGGCTGCTCGCCTGATGCGGCTCGGCTGGCTGGCTCTATCTCTGTGCACCCTGACGGCGGGTGCTGCCGTCTCGCCGGCCCGGCTCAGCCTGCTGGCCGAGCAGCAGCAGGTGCCGCTGGCAGAGTTGCAGGCCGCCGCCGCCCAGGCCAGCCTGCGCCAGGAGGTACTGGACACCATCCGCCGCCCCTGGGAAGCCAAGCCCTGGCACCGCTACAGGCCGCTGTTCGTCACCCCGGAGCGCATCCGGGACGGAGTGGGATTCTGGCAGCGCCATGCCGCCACCCTGGCACAGGCCGAGCAGACCTACCAGGTCCCCGCCTCCCTCATCGTCGCCATCATCGGCATCGAGACCTTTTACGGTCGACAGATGGGCCGCCATCCGGTGCTCGACAGCCTTTACACCCTGGGATTCCACTACCCCGAACGGGCGGATTTCTTCGCCAAGGAGTTTGCCCAGCTGGTGCTGCTTGCCCGGGAAGAGAAGTGGCCGCTCACCACCCTCAAGGGCTCCTATGCCGGCGCCATGGGCATGGGCCAGTTCATGCCCTCCAGCTACCGCCACTACGCGGTCGACTTCGACGGAGACGGCAAGCGGGATCTCTTCGCCAACCCGGCAGATGCCATCGGCAGCGTGGCCAACTACTTCGCCCTGCACCACTGGCGCTGGGGCGAGCCGGTGGTGGAGCCCGCCTTGATCGGATTGGCGCCAGTAGGTACCCTGCTTGCATCCGAGCCCGAGCTAAGACACCGCTGGGCAGAGCTGGCCGCTGCGGGCATTGAAGTCGCCACACCGCCGTCACCCGAGACGCCGGTAAAACTGCTGGCGATGGAGCAGGCCGAAGGACCGGAATACTGGGTCGCGCGCCACAATTTTTACGTGATCACCCGCTACAATCGCAGCCCTCTCTATGCGATGGCGGTGCATCAACTCAGTCAAGCAATCCAGGACGCTTATGCATTACAGCCACAAACTTCTTCCCCTCAGCCTGACCTTGTTGCTGGCCGCCTGTAGCAGCCAACCCGAACCCCAGCCGCTGCCGCCAGAGCCCGTCCCCCAGGAGAAACCCCAGGTCATCGAGATCCCCCAGGCGACCGGCGCCATTCCCCGCCCCGAACCCATGAGCGAGAGCGGCAACCGGGACTACTGGATCGGCAAGCAGAAGTTTGAGGTGTGGCGCGACATCAAGCACTACAGCGAGGAAGGCACTGCCAGCTGGCTCTCCCGGGATCTGGACGGCAACAAGACTGCCAACGGCGACGTGCAGGACAGCACCCTGTTCAGCGCCGCCCACCGCAACCTGCCCCTGCCAAGCTACGTGCGGGTCACCAATCTGGACAACGGTCTGGAGACCATAGTACGCGTCAATGATCGCGGCCCCTTCGGCAGCGATCGCCTCATCGATCTCTCCCACGCCGCCGCCGCGCAGCTGGAGATGGTGGAAGGGGGTGAGGCCCGGGTGCGCCTCGAACTCATCACCGATCAGCCGGATCAGATGGTGGAGATGGTGCCCATGACCCCGATGACGCCCATGGAGCCTGCGGCGCCAGCAGCCAATTCCTTCGTCAACGAGACGCCGGCCCCCACAGCACCGGCCAAGGCCGCCCCTGCTCCTGCTCCTACCGCCACGGCGACCACCACCGTCTCCTCCCCCAAGGCCGGTGCGACCCAGGGCAAGATGATCCAGGTGCTTGCCAGCGGCTCGCAGGCGCGAGCCGAGGCCATGGGCAAGGTGATGACCCAGCGCTATGGCGTGCCGTACCAGGTGGTGGCACATGGCGCCGTCTTCCGCGTCCTGCTCGGGCCCGTGGCCAGCGACAAGCAGGCCCCCCTGCTCGAGCAGATCCGCCAGGGTGGGTTGGAGCAGGCCTTCATCGTGCCCTGATACCCGCCCCGACCTCGCGCCGGGATACGACGCGAGGTCGGGGACCATCCCATAAAATCCCGTCCAGGTCGCATCTCGGACTATGACCGACACGCACATCTGGTATAGTGGGGCCCGCTTTTTTTCAACTTGGGTACATCCCATCCAGGCACCAGGAATTTCAAGATGTCCAAATTTGCCCGCTCCGTTATTCTGGCCTCCCTGTTAAGCGCCACCGCTCAGGCCAACCAGCCTGTTCCGACCCCGGATTCGGCCCTGCCGAGTGCCCAGCCGGTCCCCACTTTGAACAGCGCCCCCATGGTGGTGCCTGCCGCGCCCGAGATCTCCGCCAAGGCCCATATTCTGATCGACTACTTCTCCGGACAGGTGCTGGCCGAGCAGAACGCCGACGAGCGTCTGCCCCCCGCCAGCCTGACCAAGATGATGACCTCCTACATCGTCGGCGACGAGCTGCACAAGGGGAACATCAAGGGCACCGACATGGTGACCATCAGCCAGAACGCCTGGTCCAAGAACTACTCCGACTCCTCCAAGATGTTCATCGAGGTGGGCAAGCAGGTCTCCGTCGATGATCTCAACAAGGGCATCATCATCCAGTCCGGCAACGACGCCTGCGTCGCCATGGCCGAGCACCTGGCGGGCAGCACCGACTCCTTCGCCAGCCTGATGAACGCCTGGGCCGCCAAGCTCGGCATGAAGGACTCCCAGTTCAAGAACCCCCACGGCCTGGATGAAGAGGGCCACTACAGTACCGCCCGCGACATGGCCCGCCTGGGTCAGGCTCTGATCCACGATCAGCCGGAGGAGTACAAGATCTACTCCCAGAAGTCCTTCGTGTTCAACGGCATCACCCAGCACAACCGCAACCGCCTGCTGTGGGACCAATCCCTGCAGGTTGACGGCATCAAGACAGGCCACGTCAGCCAGGTCGGCTACAACCTGGTCTCTTCCGCCACCAACAACGAAGGCATGCGCCTGATCGCCGTGGTCATGGGGGCCAACAGCGAGGCTTCCCGCGCCGCCGAGAGCAAGAAGCTGCTCACCTACGGCTTCCGCTTCTTCCAGAGCCTGACCCCCTACAAGGCGGGCACCGAACTGGTCACCCAGAAGATCTGGATGGGCGACAAGTCTGAAGTGAAGCTGGGGGTCGACAAGGACGTCTCCGTGCTGGTCACCCGTGGCCAGGGCAACAACCTCAAGGCGGACTTCCAACTGGAGAGCGAGCTGAAGGCGCCCCTGGCCAAGGGCCAGCGCGTCGGCACCGTGTACCTCAAGCAAGGGGACAAGGAGATCAAGCAGGTTCCCCTGGTTGCCCTGGAAGAGGTGCAGGAAGGTGGCCTGATGAGCCGCCTGTGGGATTACCTGGTGATGCTGGTCTCCAGCTGGTTCAAGTAACAGACCCCTCCTCAAGCAGCGGCGCCAACAGGCGCCGCTGCTGTCTTTTGCGGTCTGTCCAGTCAATAACCCTGTAATCTGCAGGTTCCGCCGACTGACGATTTGTGGTAAAAAGCAGCATTTCCACGTCTTGCCACACCGCCGGGTCTTGATCCCGAGGCGGCTCATGCCCATATAGACTGGGAACTGCCCCCTGGGGGCAGATGAGGGGACCGTTTCGGCGGCCCTCAAAGACGTAAAGATGACGTCGCTTCCCGGCGACCCAGAAAGGTGAAGTAGATGAATACCAAGTTTGATGAACTGCTGGAGTTCCCCTGCAAGTTCCCGTTCAAGGTGCTTGGCGTGGCCGATCCCGCCCTGCCCGACATGGTGGTGGAAGTGCTGCAGCAACATGCTCCCGGCACCTACAGCCCGACCGTTCAACCGAGCTCCAAGGGCAACTATCACTCGGTACGGGTGACGGTCACCGCCCAGAGCAAGGAACACATCGAGGCCATGTATACCGCCCTTGGCAAGATCGAGCTGGTTCGTTACGTCCTGTAAGTTGCCTCTCTCGCCCCGCCACCGGGGCGACTGATTATTTGCCGCCCGGTCGCAGCGGCGACCGTACCGACACCGCGCCGCCAGTGAGGAAAGATGTCACTCGAAACGCCCGCCGAGCCACAACCGTCAGCCGGCCAACTGCTCGTCAGACAGCTGGGCCGTCGCCCCTACCAGCCGGTGTGGGACGCCATGAAGGCGTTCACCGACAATCGCACCCCCGACACCCCGGACGAGTTCTGGGTGGTGGAGCATGACCCCGTCTACACCCAGGGTCAGGCCGGCAAGGCCGAACACCTGCTCGCCCCCGGCAACATCCCGGTGGTGCAGAGTGATCGCGGTGGCCAGGTGACCTATCACGGCCCGGGCCAGCTGGTGCTCTACGTGCTGGTGGATGTGCGCCGCAGCAAGCTCTCTGTACGGGAGCTGGTGACCTGCCTCGAAACCGCCATCATCAACACGCTCGCCAAAAGCAATATCGAGGCCTACGCCAAGGCCGATGCCCCGGGCGTCTACGTGAAGAGCGATCTGGGTATGGAAGCCAAACTGGCGTCCCTGGGTTTGCGCATTCGCAAGGGGTGCTCGTTCCACGGGTTGGCCCTCAACGTCAACATGGACATGACTCCCTTCCTGCGCATCAATCCGTGCGGCTATGCGGGCATGGCCATGACCCAGACCAGCGCCCTGGGCGGCCCGCAGAGCGTCGCCGAGGCACAGTCCCTGCTGGTGACGGAGCTGGCCCGCCTGATTGGCTACCAAGAGATCACGAATACCGAAGAGGCGGCATGAGCAACCCCATGCCCCGTGGTCACGAGGGAGCCGCAAGGCCCCTGGTGACCGTCAACCAGACAATAACAAACACCGAGAGTGAATCATGAGCAAACCCGTTCGTATGGAGCCGGGCGTCAAGCTGCGCGATGGCGACAAGATGGCCCTGATCCCGGTGAAATTCATGCCGGATCCCAACGAGGAAGTGCTGCGCAAGCCGGAGTGGATGCGGATCAAGCTGCCGCCGTCGAGCCAGAAGATCGAGCACATCAAGAGCACCCTGCGCAAAAACAAGCTGCACTCTGTGTGTGAAGAGGCTTCCTGCCCCAACCTGGCGGAGTGCTTCAACCACGGCACCGCGACCTTCATGATCATGGGCGCCATCTGTACCCGCCGCTGCCCCTTCTGCGACGTGGCCCACGGCCGTCCGTTGCCGCTGGATCCGGAGGAACCGAAGAAGCTGGCACTCACCATCAAGGAGATGAACCTCAAGTACGTGGTGATCACCTCGGTGGACCGCGACGATCTGCGGGACGGCGGTGCCCAGCACTTCGCCGACTGCATCCGCGAGATCCGCGAGCACAGCCCCCAGACCCGCATCGAGATCCTGACCCCGGACTTCCGTGGCCGGATGGAGCAGGCGCTGGAGGTGTTCCGCGAGACCCCGCCTGACGTCTTCAACCACAACCTGGAAACCGCCCCGCGCATGTACCGGGTTGCCCGTCCGGGTGCCGACTACAAGTGGTCCCTGGAGCTGCTGCGCCGCATCAAGGAGATGCACCCCCACGTGCCGACCAAGTCCGGTCTGATGATGGGCCTTGGCGAGACCAACGAGGAAATCGTCGAGGTACTCAAGGATCTGCGCGAGCACGGCGTCAACATGCTGACCCTGGGCCAGTACCTGCAACCGAGCCGCCACCACCTGCCGGTGAAGCGTTATGTGCCGCCCGCAGAGTTCGACGAACTCAAGGATGTGGCCATGGATCTCGGCTTCAGCCACGCCGCCTGCGGTCCCTTCGTGCGTTCCTCCTACCACGCAGACCTGCAAGCCAAGGGGGAAGAGGTCAAATAAGCCTCTTTTCCTGCTGGCAGAAAAAAGAGCGCCCCTGGGCGCTCTTTTTTTATCGCCGTCACCTCGCAGGCAGCGGTTGTTCCTTTGTGATTGGCGCCGTTCTGGCGTAACGTGGCCACTCCCCTTCTCTGGAGTGCTGTGCCGGATGCCGACTCTCACCGTTCGCCTGATCCCCCTGCGTGACGCAGACTTTCCCGCCTATCGCGACTACTTCATCGAGGATTACGCCCAGGATCTTGCCAGCAACCACGGGATGGCGCTGCCTGACGCCCACCGTCAGGCCGACGCCTCGTTGCAGCAGCTCCTGCCACTGGGTGTCGCCACCCCGGGTCATCACCTGCTCGCCATGGTACCTGAAGCCTCGAACGCGCCGGGCGAGCCTCTGGGCTATCTCTGGCACGCCATCGACGGCGCCGCCGGCACCACCTTCATCTACGACTTCTATGTGACACAGCCCCATCGTGGTCGCGGCCTCGGCAAGGCTGCCATGGCCGCCCTGGAGGCGCAGCTCACCCCCCTAGGCATCCACCAGATCAAGCTGAGGGTGGCCCATGACAACCCGAGGGCACTGGCGCTCTATCAGGCGCTGGGCTTCACCATCACGGGTTACAACATGGCAAAGCGTCTGGATTAAGCACCTTCATTGGGCCACCACCCGGCCCATGGCTCAGAGCGAGATGCCGGAAAAAGACATGAAGCCGAGGGACATCAGCCCGGCCACGATGAAGGTAATGCCGATCCCCCGCAGCCCCTCGGGCACATCCGAATACTTCATCTTCTGGCGCAACCCCGCAATGGCGACGATGGCCAGCAGCCAGCCCAGCCCTGAGCCCGCCCCGTAGACCACGGATTCGATGAAGTCGTAATCCCGCTGGGCCATGAACATCACCCCGCCGAAGATGGCGCAGTGCACCGTCAGCAGCGGCAGATAGATGCCGAGCGCGTGATGGAGCGCCGGGAAATGTTTGTCGAGCACCATCTCCATCACCTGCACCAGCGCCGCCAGCACCCCGATATAGACGATGAAATCGAGAAAGCCCAGATCAAACTCCCCGAGGAAGGTACTCTCGGGACGCAGGATATGGCGGTAGATCAGGTTGTTGAGGGGGATGGCGATCACCATGACCACCAGCACCGTCATGCCCAAACCGAAGGCGGTGTTGATGTTTTTCGAGACGGCCAGGAAGGTGCACATGCCAAGGAAGAAGGCCAGCGCCAGGTTTTCCACAAAGATCGACTGGATGAAGAGATTGACGTAATAGTCCATGAATGAGTTCACCACTTGGTTGCAATAAGAGCATGTCCGCGCCCGGCCAACGGCCAGTCGCGAAGATGACGTTTACAGAGAGAGCTGGCGCAGCACCCGGTAATGACCACGGCAGCCGCCAGACTGCCGAGCAGCCCGGTCAGCGTTACTCAATGACGGGGATCAAACGGGCGGGCGCCCGGCTGGTGAACCTAGTCGCCCTGGCAGAAGCGATATTGCAGGTGGTGGCAGCGAAGCCGCCGTGTGTGCAGAGCGCCGAAGTAATCGGGCCGCTGCCTGAGATAGATGAGAGGCAGGAAAAACAGCAGGCCGCAGAGCAGGCCGAGGATCTCGTGCTGGAACCAGGCCAGCAGCATCTGGTAGAGCTCGGCATGAGCGGCCCCTTCCAGTCGCCGTCCCTGCTCGAAACCGAGCCGCCACTGGGAGGCGGGCGGCAGGCTGACGTTGTCGGCAAGCCCCGGGTTCGCTGGCTCATGGAACAGCATCGGCCGCTCCTGCCCTTGCGTCTCCATTCCCGGCGTTGCAACGACCCCTGCCGCCGCCGCAGCGGCAAGCCAGAGAAGGCAGGCGATGGCAAGCACCATCGGCCATGACGAGGGGCGGCGAGAGGATGACAAGGGGGCGGTCCGTCAAGAAAAATTACAGGTGGAATATATCACAATACCGTCACTTATTGCATTTTCCACCATGAGATATCAGAAAGGTTGATATTAAACACCGCCCCATTTCCTAAAACCGACAAGGTTGCACCACCTTGAGAAAGCGACTTGCATCTTCCTCAAGGTGAGGGCTCACCCCTGCTGGAAGGCCTGGTGGTAGCGCACTTCACCACTGGGCATGGCAGCGCCGAACGAGCGGGCCATGAAGTACTCGGGCGGCACGCCGGGCAGCGTCAACCCCGGCTCGGGCACGAAACCGAAACGGCCGTAGAAGCCAGGATCCCCCAGCACCACGCAGCCAGCCGCTCCCATCCCCTTGAGCTCGGCCAGACCCACCTCCATCAGCCGTGACCCCAGCCCCTTGCCGTGCAGCGCAGGAGAGACCGAAATGGGACCAAGACCATACCAGTGCGGGCAGCCATCGCTGATGGTCACCGGCGAGAAGCAGAGGTGACCGACCACCTGCCCCGCCTGCTCCGCCACCAGCGACAGGCTGAGTGCCCCGGCCTGGCGCAAAGCGCGCACGATCAGCTGTTCGTTGTGATCGGTATGGGGGGCATTGAGGAACGCGGCCACGGTCAGCGCTTCAATGGCGTCGTGATCGGCGCCTGTTTCGGGCCGAATGATGATGTTCATAGGTTTTCTCCGTTTGTTATCTTGCAATGGATGGCCTGATCAGACTGCCTGCAGGCAGCAGATCACATAGCCGTAGCTGCCCAGGTGTTGGCGGTGGATGGCCACTTCCCGGCTCAGATCCTGCCAGGCTGGGCTATCCCCCAGCTCGGCACTGTGGCGCGCCAGATTGCGCTCGATGGGATCCAGATAGTTGTGCCAGGCCCTTTGCGGCAACTCGGTGTGCCACAGGCAGCGATAACCCGCCTCCTTCACCGTTTTGAGCAGGCCCGCCAGGGTCTGCATGGCGGGATAATCCCGCTGCCAGAACGCCAGCGCCTCCTCTGGCGGCGTGTCCGTCAGCCACACCAGGTCGCTCAGCACCAGGCAGGCAGCAGGGCCGGCAAGGTACGGCTGCCATGCCTGCAAGGCGTTGGCCACCCCTATGGTGTAGGCGCTCCCCTCGGCCCAGATGAGATCGGCGGGGGCCAGGTCTGCCGGCAGCGCCGCCATGTTGGCGCACAGGGTAGTGACCTGACTCAGCCCCGCCGCACTGGCCGATCTCGCCACGGCGGCCAGCGCCTCCTCGTCCAGATCGATGGCCACGATGGGGGCGTCCGTCACCTGTGCCAGCGCCAGGGTGGCGGCGCCGCGCCCGCAGCCCATGTCGAGGATCCGGCGAGGCTGGCTGGGCAGCGCGGCAAATTGCTGCTGGGTGAAGAGGCTATCGCCCGGCCCCCAATAGCTCATGCCATCCAGCAGCAGCTTGAAATCCCGGATGTAACGTTCATGTTCATTCATGTCTTTGCTGAGCCACTGGAGGTGGTAACGCTCTTTTTCACTGAATCCCTGCTTCATCACCCAGGCAAAGTAAGCCTGCGGGGCTTGATGCTGCAGTTGCTGCTGCCAGACCTTGAACTCGTCGCCGGAGTGCGCACGCAAACCGGCGAGATCCGCCAGCAGATCACGGGCGCGTTGCATCCGCGCCAGCTCTTCATCCAGCTCCCTGACCCGGGCTTCCAGTGTCGCCTGCTCCAGCTCGCCCGCCAGACAGGCGAGGCACTGCTTGAGGCTGAGCCCGCCGGCCTGCAGGGCCTGTACCATCCGCAGCCGCTGCAGATCGTCATCGTCGTAGTGGCGATAGCCGTTGACGCCCCTCGTGCCCGCAATCACCCCCAGCTTCTCGTAATAGAGCAGGGTGGAGCGGGCCAGGCCGCAGCGCCGGGCCAGTTCGGATATTTTCATGACAACCACTCGCTGAGGGGTCCGTGACCCGATGAAGGGAAGCTTAAACTGTGAAGCAATAGACGGGTCAACGACAACATCCGGGTTCACACCATAAAAAAACGGCCACCCTGAGGTGGCCGTCATCGACAGCAAGAGAGACTCGCGGGATCAGAGGCCGGCGGCTTCCAGATGCTCCACCAACAACTGCACGCTGCGGTTGCCACGCCACTCGTTGACGTCGAGCCGGTAGACCAGTCGCACCCGCTTCACCGAAGCGTCGGGCCAGCGCTGCAAGTCGACGCCAAAGGCGATGGCATCCACCGCGTGACCGGAATCCGTGGTCAGCATCATCTTGAGGTGCTTCTCCCCCACCAGCCGCTGCTGCACCAGCACGAATTCCCCGTCAAACAGCGGCTCGGGAAAGGCCTGACCCCAGGGGCCGGAGGCGCGAATAAGCTCCGCCAGCTCGAGGGTGAGCTCGTCCGGCAGCAGCTCGCCATCGGTGAGCAGCACCCCGGTCAAGAGCTCAGGGGTCACCAGCTCGCCGATGACCGCCTCGAAGGCCCGGCCGAAGGCCTCGATATTGGCCTTGGGCAGGGTCAACCCGGCCGCCATGGCGTGGCCGCCAAACTTGCCCATCAAGCCGGGGTGGCGGGTATCGAGCAGTTCCAGCGCATCGCGCAGGTGCACCCCCGGGATGGAGCGCCCGGAGCCCTTGAGCTCGGTCTCGCTGCTCTCGGCAAAGGCGATGACCGGGCGGTAGTACTTCTCCTTCACCTTGGAGGCCACCAGCCCCACCACCCCCTGATGCCACTCGTTTCGGTGCAGCACGATGCCGGAGGGCACCTCGCCGTCACGAAAACGGATCTGCTCCAAAGTGGCGAGCGCCTCCTGCTGCATCCCCTGCTCGATCTCCTTGCGCTCCTGGTTGAGGCTGTCCATTTCGGAAGCGAGCTGGCGCGCCAGGTTGATGTCCTCGCTCAGCAGGCAGGCGACCCCGAGGGACATGTCATCGAGCCGGCCCACCGCGTTGAGGCGCGGCCCCAGCGCAAAGCCGAGATCGGCAGCGCACAGGCGACGACCGTCGCGGCCCGACACGTCCACCAGCGCCTGGATGCCGGGGCGGCAGCGGCCGGCCCGGATCCGCTGCAAGCCCTGATGAACCAGGATGCGGTTGTTGCCATCCAGCGCCACCACGTCGGCCACAGTGCCGAGGGCTACCAGATCGAGGTAATCCGCCACGTTGGGGGCGCGCAGCCCCTGGCGCTCATACCAGCCGCTCTGGCGCAGATGGGTGTTGAGAGCCGCCATCAGATAGAAGGCGACCCCGACCCCGGCCAGGGACTTGGAGGGGAAGTCGCAGCCATGCTGGTTGGGGTTCACTATCGCGTCGGCGTCAGGCAGCTCCTGACCCGGCAAATGGTGATCGGTAACCAGTACCTGCATGCCTGCCGCCTTGGCCGCCGCCACCCCGGCGATGCTGGAGATGCCGTTGTCCACCGTGATCAGGAACTCGGCGCCGCGGGCCACCGCCAGCTCGACGATCTCCGGGGTGAGGCCATAGCCGAACTCGAAGCGGTTGGGCACCAGAAAATCGATGTGGTGCCCCCCCATGGCGCGCAAGGCCAGCACGCACAGGGCCGAGCTGGTGGCGCCGTCGCAGTCGAAGTCACCGACGATGAGAATGCGTCTTTGCGCCGTCAGCGCCTCGGCCAGCAGCGGCACCGCCTGCGCCATGCCGAACAGACGCTGGGGCGGCAGCAGCTGGTTGGCGCTGCGCTCCAGCAGGGCAGGGTCTTCTACCCCGCGGCTGGCGAAGATCTGGCGAAGCAGCGGGTGCAGGGTGGCGGGCAGATGGGAATCATCAACTCGCGGACGACGACGGATTTGCAGGGGCATTGATGTGATCCAGTATCTTGAGCAGTTGTTCGGGGCTCTGGTAACCGCGCACCAGGTCGCCATTGGGCAGGACCCAGCTCGGTGACGCCTTGATCCCGAGCCATTGGCTCAGGCCGATATGATGGGCAAGGATCGCATTACAGCCGCTCTCAGGCAAACGATCGCTGAAGTTGAGTTCGCGCAGCAGCCCGGGATCGCACCAGCTAGCCTGATCCGAGGCGGCGACAGGCGCAGGCAGCAGTTGCACGCTCACGCCCCTCGCCTGCAAGCGGGGCAACTCCTCCAGCGCGATGCGGCAAGGACCGCAGGCGAGATCGGTAAACAGGGTGAGGCGGTGGCGTTCAGGGGTGGCCTTGAGCCAGAGCCGGGCCTCCCCTATCTGGGAGAGCGCCAGCCTGCGTTGCTGCTGCTGGCTGAGCCGGGTGAGGTTTCTCATGTCGTGGGCCAGATCCAGCATGGAGCCCTGCAGCACATAGTCTCCCCTGGCATCGCTGTAGAGCAGTCCCTGGGCCGTGCCCAGCAGATAGAGGCCCGGCATGGGGGTCTCGTCCACCAGGTAGACCTGCACACCGAGGCGCTGCTCTATGGTCTGTTTCAACACATGGGGGTCCATCCCCGCGCTGGCCGCAAAAGCGCACAGCAGCATCATTCCCAGCAGTAAATATCGCATCAGCTCATTCACTTGGCATGATTGAAGGGTCTCATAAGGTAACCCAGACAATTCCCTCTCCCAAAGACCTTAATTAGTGATCGATTAATAACGTCCGAAAGAAAAAATCACGGGATGACAGGTTGCCAATCGGGCTTGAGCCCCGCAAGCTAATCAGGACGACGGGAGACATCTTTAGTCATCCCTCTGTTTTGCTGATGTTTTATTATTCAAATCGACGTGCGATCAGGTGGCACGTCGTCCATTTCTAGGGGGAAAAATGAGTCTGATTCAAGAGTTCAAGGCCTTTGCATCCAGGGGCAATGTGATCGACATGGCGGTCGGTATCATCATAGGTGCCGCCTTTGGCAAGATTGTCTCCTCCTTCGTGGGAGACGTGATCATGCCCCCCATCGGGCTGATCCTGGGGGGCGTGGATTTCAGCGATCTCGCCGTGACCCTGAAGGCCGCTGAAGGGGATGCCCCTGCCGTGGTCATCGCCTACGGCAAGTTCATCCAGACCTGTATCGACTTCCTGATCATCTCCTTCGCCATCTTCATGGGGCTCAAGGCCATTAACACCCTGAAGAAGAAGCAGGAAGAGGAAGCCGCTGCCCCGGCCGGCCCCACCAAGGATCAGGAGCTGCTGACCGAGATCCGCGACTTGCTGAAATCCCAGCAGGGGAAATAACCGTTTCCTCCCTGTCGTGTGCTGAAAAAAACCGCCTTCGGGCGGTTTTTTGTTGCAAGGCCGATGAGGTGCTCAGGCTCTGGGGTGGTGCTGGCCGTGCAGTGCCTTGAGCCGCTCGTTGGCCACGTGGGTATAGATCTGGGTGGTGGAGAGATCCGCGTGGCCCAGCAGCATCTGCACCACTCGCAGATCGGCGCCGTGATTGAGCAGGTGGGTGGCGAAGGCGTGACGCAGGGTGTGGGGGGAGAGTTCCCCCCTGATGCCGGCTCTCAGGGCATAGAGCTTGATGCGGTGCCAGAAGGTCTGGCGGGTCATCATCCGGGCCCGCTTGGAGGGGAACACCACGTCCGAGCTGGTGCCACCCAGCAGCAGGGTGCGCCCCTCCCGGTAGTAGCGCTCCAGCCAGTGCACCGCCTCCTCCCCCATGGGGACCAGGCGCTCCTTGTTGCCCTTGCCCACCACTCGCACCAGCCCCTGGCGCAGGCTGACGTGTTCGGCGGTCAGCCCCACCAGCTCGGACACCCGCAGCCCGGTGGCGTAGAGCAGCTCAAGCATTGCCTTGTCCCGCAGCTCCAGCGGGTCGTCCACCAGGGGCGCTTGCAGCAGCGCCTCCACCTCGGCTTCGCTCAGATCCGATGGCAGCTTTTTGGGGAGCTTTGGCCCCTCCAGCAGCACGGTGGGATCGTCGCTGCGCAGCTTCTCGCGATTGAGATACTGGTAGAAGCGGCGCAGGGCCGAGAAGAAACGGGCCGTACTGCTGGCCGCGAACTGATGGTCCACCCGCCAGGCGAGGTAGTGCTGGATGTCGTCCAGCCCCGCCAGCAGCAGGGAACCGCCTTGCTCATCGAGCCAGAGGGCAAATTTTTCCAGGTCGGTGCGATAGGAGCTGACCGTGTTGTCGGAGAGCCCCCGCTCCAGCCAGAGGGCGTCGAGAAACGGCTCGATCAGGGGATGGGATTCTGCTTTGCTCATGGTGGGCCGCGCTCAGGGAAACAGGTCGCCATTGTAACGTGCCGACCCACCCGGGCCGCAAGGCAAGGCTGCACATCCCCTCAGGCGGTGAAGAGCCCGGCGCAATCTGCTAGACTGGCGCCCTCCCCCCGGGCGCCGCTGTGCCGGTCACGCCCCTTGCCGACTGCGATCAAGAGAAGAGCGATGAAGATAGGTTTGTTTTATGGCTCCACCACCTGCTACACCGAGATGGCCGCCGAGAAGATCCGCGCCCTCATCGGCCCCGAGCTGGTCGATCTCCACAACATCAAGGATGTGCCCCTCGCCCGCATGCAGGAGTACGACATCCTGATCCTAGGCATCTCCACCTGGGACTTCGGCGAGCTGCAGGAGGACTGGGAATCCCGCTGGGAAGACATCGCCGACCTGCATCTGGAGGGACGCATCATCGCCCTGTTTGGCATGGGCGATCAGCTGGGCTATGGGGAGTGGTATCAGGATGCCCTCGGCCTGCTGCACGATCAGCTGGTCCCCAAGGGGGTCAAGCTGGTGGGCTACTGGCCCAACGAGGGGTACGAGTTTGACGCCTCCAAGGCGCTCATCGACGATGGCCGCCACTTCGTCGGGCTGGCCCTCGATGACGCCAACCAGTACGACCAGACCGAGTCCCGCATCGAGCAGTGGGTCGACCAGATCCTGAGCGAGATCCACGAACTGCTCTGATCCTGGCCGCCTGGATGTTCGACGACGCCAGCCAATGGACGACCAGACCGACCCCGTATCGAGCAGTGGGTCGACCAGATCCTGAGCGAGATCCACGAACTGCTCTGACCCTGGCCGTCTGGATGTTCGACGACGCCAGCCAATGGACGACCAGACCGACCCCGTATCGAGCAGTGGGTCGACCAGATCCTGAGCGAGATCCACGCACTGCTCTGATCCTGGCCGCCTGGATGTTCAACGACGCCGGCCAATGGGCGACCAGACCGACCCCGTATCGAGCAGTGGGCCGACCTCATATAAAACGAGCGCCATGAGCGGCGCCAACCTCCCCTGCCGGTAGCCTGCGCTCGGGCTGCCGGGCGCATAAATCGCACCGATTTTCTCGTTTGGTATCATCGGCTGACGCTATAGCGACTTTTTGCTTCTGGTCTGCAACAATGAGGTCGACACCCCATAACAACACAACGCCGGGTGTCGGAAGCAAACGGACAGACCAGAAAAGGATATTCTATGACTTCATTCTCCCTGTTGGCCCCCGCCATCGCCCGCGACGTGCTCGATCACGCGCTGGCGCTGGGTGCCGACTTCGCCGAGCTGTTTGTGGAGCGCAAGCGCCGCAGCCAGCTCAGCCTGCTCTCCAGCCAGATAGAGAACATCAGCGGTGGTCTCGACTTCGGTATCGGCGTTCGCCTGTGCTACGGCCACAAGGTGCTCTACGGCTACACCAATCTGGCCGATCGCAACGAGCTCTTGCGCATCGTTACCCTGCTGGCGGCCAAGGACAGGCGTGACCCCGTGGTCACCGCCACTGCCTTTGACTTCACCCGCCTGACCGACCGCAACCCCATCGCTCTGCCGCTGTCGGCCGACAAGCTGCTGGAGCAGAAGATCGCCTACCTGCATGCCATGGACGCTACGGCCCGCGCCGAGAACGACAAGGTGAGCCAGTTCTCGGGCAACGTGCTCGGCTGGGAGCAGGAGGTGGAGATCTTCAACAGCGAAGGGGTGCAGGTGAGCGATCGCCGCCACTACAACCGCATCATGGCCCAGACCATCGCCCTGGACGGGGGCGAGCAGAGTGTAGGTTATGAAGCCCCCGGTGCCATGAAGGGATGGGAGCATGCCGAGAGCATCGATCCCCGCGAGCTGGCTCTCACCGCCACCCGCCAGGCACTGGTGAAGCTGGGTGCCGCCCCCTGCCCGAGCGGCAAGCTGCCGGTCATCATGGAGAGCGGCTTTGGCGGCGTCATCTTCCACGAGGCGTGCGGTCACCTGCTGGAGACCACCTCGGTGGCCAAGAAGGCCTCCGTGTTCCACGACAAGATGGGCCAGCTCATCGCCAATCCGGCGGTCAGTGCGGTGGACGAGGGCTTGCAGGGCAACGCCTGGGGCTCCATCAACGTCGATGACGAGGGGATGGCGACCCAGCACACCCAGCTCATCAAGGACGGCGTGCTGACCGGCTTCCTGGTGGACAGAATGGGGGCCCTTCGCACCGGCTACGCCCGCACCGGTTCCGGGCGCCGGGAATCCTACAAGTTCGCCCCTGCCTCCCGCATGCGCAACACCTATATCGAACCGGGCAACTACAGCCTCGACGACATGCTGGCAACCGTGGAGCACGGCATCTATGCCAAGCGGATGGGGGGGGGCTCTGTGCAGCCCGGTACCGGCGAGTTCAATTTCAACGTGCAGGAGGCCTACCTCATCGAGGGGGGCAGGATCACCCGGCCCCTCAAGTCGGCCACCCTGATCGGCACCGGCCCGCAGGTATTGAAGGAGATCTCCATGGTGGGGCGCGATCTGGCCCTCTCCGCCGGCATGTGCGGCTCGGTCTCCGGATCCATTCCCGCCTCGGTCGGCCAACCGCCGCTCAAGGTTGACAGCATTCTGGTCGGAGGGAACGCCTGATGAACATCCATTACACTCTGTGCGGTTCCATCTCCCGCCTCATTCGCGTTTCAGTCAGCCCGTCGCCGCTCAAGGTTGACAATATCCTGGTCGGAGGGAACGCCTGATGAGCCAACTCGACATGAACCAACTGCTTGCCCGTCTATTGGACCAGGTCGCCGATCTGGGTGCCGAGGCAGACGTCATCGCCAATCAGGAGAAGGCCTTCTCCCTCAAGGCCGACAAGGGCGAGCTCAGTGAATACAAGGTCACCAGCAGCCAGCAGATCGGCATTCGCCTCATCAAGGAAGGCCGGGTCGGCATCGCCTATTCCGAGTCCCTCGACGCGTCGGCCCTGGACGCCATGGTGCAGGATGCGCTCGATGCGAGCCGCTTCGCCAAGGTGGACCCGGATCAGCGCATCACAGTGCAGCAGAGCAGGCTCATCACCGACTGCGCCGAGATACATCAGGCCGACACCACGGCGGTGGAAGAGAAGATCGCCCTGACCCTGTGCCTCGAGTCCGACATGCTGGCCCTGCCGGACGTGACCGGCGCCCCCTACAACGGCTTCTTCGAGGGGGAGAGCCGCCTCTGGCTTGCCAACAGCCAGGGCAGCCTCTGTGAACATCAGGAATTCAGCGTCGGCTGCCACAGCTCCGCTCTCATCGAGCGGGAGGGCCGCCAGTCCATGCACTACCAGGGACAGTACGCACGGCGCTTCGACGAGTTGGAGAGCCAGCCTCTCATCCGCCAGATCCACGCCGTGGCCGATGGCCTGCTGATGGGTGAGGCGGTGCCGAGCGGTCGCTACAGCGTCATCTTCAGCACCCACTGCTTTGCCAGCCTGTTTGGCTGCTTCCAGTCCGCCCTGTCTGGCAAGTGGGCCCAGCAGGGGATCAACCCCTGGCGCGACAAGCTGGGCCAAAGCGTGGCGTCTCGCTGGCTCACCCTGGAGAGCCGTGCCTATATGCCGGGGGGCATGAAGATCAAGGCGTTTGACGGCGAAGGAGCCGCCACCTCGGATCTCCTGCTCATCGGCGAGGGGGAGCTCAAGACCCTGCTGCACAACAGCGCCACCGCCCGCCACTTCGGCGTGACGAGCAACGGTGCAGCCGCCCGCAGTGCCCGCAGTGCCCTGGACGTGGCCCCTCGTCACCTGGTGTTCGGGCTCGGCCCCCACGACGAGGCCGAGGTACAAAGCGGTGAGTACCTGGAGCTGGTCAAGCTGGACGGCTTGCACTCCGGGGCCGATGCGGTGAGCGGCGACTTCTCGTTCGGCGCCTCCGGCTTCCTCTGCCGAAATGGCGAGCGCGTGGCGCCGGTACGCGGCATCACGGTGGCAGGCAACTTCTATCGCCTGCTCGGGGAGCTGGAAGCGGTCGGCAACCAGCTGCACCACGACGATGGCAAGGACTTCTATGCCCCGCTGATCCGCTTTGGCGGGCTCAGCATTGCCGGCAAATAAGAGGGGGAGCCTTACTCGGCTCTTCCCCCTTCAAGCGGCGCCATCAGGCGCCGCTTTTTTTATCCATGGCGCCCCCCGACAGCCACTTCTAACCTCAAAGAGCCACCGACCGCGTTGGCCGGGAACTCTGGAGAATACGACGATGGACAACACCCTGGTCTGGGCCGATATTCCGACACGGGATCTGGATCGCGCCATGGACTTCTACTCGGCCCTGCTCGATGTGCAGGTCACCCCCATCCAGGAAGAGACCATGCGCTTTGCCATGCTGCGCCACGACGGCAGCAACGCGGCGGCCTGTCTCGGCCCCATGGACAAATATCACCAGCCCGGCGGTGCCGGTCCCCTCATCTATCTCTCCCTCGGTGACAGGCTGCAGGAGGCGGAGCTGCTGGTCCCCCGGCTCGGCGGGCGGGTGCTGGAGCCTCTGCACAGCATCGGCAGCGGTCATGGCTCCAGAGTCATCATCGAGGATACCGAAGGCAACTGGCTGGCCCTCTATGCCCCACCAGCCAGCTGACGTCCGGATACGCAGAAACAACAACGGCGACCTGATGGTCGCCGTTGTTGTTTAACTGTACTTGCCGGCCATTACGCCTCTGGATTGAGGCGGGTCGGGATGCCGGTACGCTGTTCCAGCACCTGCTTGACCACGTTGGAATCGCTGTCAGCGTGGGCGATGAAGCGGGTGGTCGCCGGGGTCATGGGCAGCGGCACGGAGGCGGTGGAGTTGAACTCTTCCTCGGTGCGCGACAGCGGCTCGTGCACTTCCATGTAGCGACCGCCATCCGGCTCGACCGTGGTCTTGACCGGCTGGTTGACGAACTGGACGCGGGTGCCGACCGGCACGTGATCGAACAGGAACTTGATGTCGTCGGCGCGCAGGCGCACGCAGCCGCTGCTCACCCGCAGACCGATGCCGAAGGTGGCGTTGGTGCCGTGGATGGCGTACAGGTTCCCGATGTAGAGCGCGTGCAGGCCCATGGGGTTGTCCGGGCCGGCCGGCCAGACCGCGGGCAGGGTCTTGCCCTGGGCGGCGTAGCGGCGACGGATATTCTCGGTCGGGGTCCAGGTCGGGTTGGCACGCTTGCGCTCAACCTTGGTGATCCAGTTCTCAGGGGTGTTGACCCCGAGCTGGCCGATGCCGATGGGCAGCACATGCACCACGTTCTTGCCCTTCGGGTAGTAGTAGAGACGCATCTCCGCCACGTTGATGACGATCCCTTCGCGGGGAGCGTTGGGCAGGATCAGCTGATGGGGAATGATCAGCGTGCTGCCCGCCTTGGGCAGGTAGGGGTCGACGCCCGGGTTGGCTTCCATGATGTTGGTCAGACCCAGCTGGAAGTCGGAGGCGATCTGCTCCAGCGGACGGTTGTCTGCGGGCACCACGTATTCCTGGTTCTCACCGATCAGGCGGCTGTTGGCTGCAGGCAGCTGGTATTCAACGGCGGCGGCCTGCTGGCTGACCAGCGCCAGCGTACATAAAAGAGCCGAAGCGGCAATGCGAAGGGGATTCATAAAATTCCTGTATGGTTTCCTGTTCCTGTGGGCCTTTGCCCTGCTCATCATCGGTCTCTTGTGGGCCCGTCACCGGGGACCAACAACCGAGCGCGCATTCTTTCCCGAGCAGGGCAAAATTTCAACTTGGAGATGGTCTTTTTCGCCGAAAAGATCCATTTCACAGCCAACTCGGGGGCATCTTTCACCCCTTGCACTCTAGCAACCCCAGTCTGAGCGTAAAATGAACATGGCGCAGGCATGCCAAGGCCGCCCCAAATTGCATGACGAGGCGGTCACGAGTACAATCTCGCACCCCGTATATCCGGAGTATCGAGTCACCTCCTGCTCCGATGTACCCCCATCGGATGGGCGTGCGTCGAAGACGGTCGCGCCACCGATGAACCCACACGACGCCATCAGGTGGCGCCGTCCTGATTTGCAATCAGATAAAAGAGTCCAACATGTTCAGACCAGAATTGCTCTCCCCTGCCGGGACCCTCAAGAACATGCGCTACGCCTATGCCTATGGCGCAGACGCCGTCTATGCGGGCCAGCCGCGCTACAGCCTGCGGGTGCGCAACAACGAATTCGATCACGAGAATCTGCAGCTCGGCATCAACGAGGCCCATGCCCTCGGCAAGCAGTTCTATGTGGTGGCCAACATCCAGCCCCACAACTCCAAGCTCAAGACCTTCATCCGCGACATGCGCCCCGTGGTGGAGATGAAGCCGGACGCCCTCATCATGTCCGACCCCGGCCTCATCATGATGATGCGCGAAGCCTTCCCCGACATGCCTATCCACCTCTCGGTGCAGGCCAACGCGGTCAACTGGGCCACGGTGAAGTTCTGGCATCAGATGGGCCTGACCCGTGCCATCCTCTCCCGCGAGCTGTCTCTCGACGAGATCGAGGAGATCCGCATGCAGGTGCCGGAGATGGAACTGGAAGTCTTCGTCCACGGGGCGCTGTGCATGGCCTACTCCGGCCGCTGCCTGCTCTCCGGCTACATCAACAAGCGTGACCCCAACCAGGGTACCTGCACCAACTCCTGCCGCTGGGAGTACAAGGTGCACGAGGGCAAGGAAGATGACGTGGGCCAGATCGTCCACCGCCAGGAGCCCATCGCCGTACAAAAGGTGGATCCGACCCTGGGCGCAGGCAAGCCGACCGATGCCCTGGTGCTGCTGGAGGAGTCCAACCGCCCGGGCGAGTTCATGACTGCGTTTGAAGACGAGCACGGTACCTACATCATGAACTCCAAGGATTTGCGCGCCGTCGAGCACGTCGAGCGCCTGACCAAAATGGGCGTTCATTCCCTGAAAATCGAAGGCCGTACCAAGTCCTTCTACTATTGCGCCCGTACCGCCCAGGTCTATCGCAAGGCCATCGACGATGCGGTGGCTGGCCGTCCGTTCGATCCGACCCTGATGGGCACCCTCGAGAACCTGGCCCACCGCGGCTACACCGAGGGCTTCCTGCGCCGTCACAACCACAGCGAATACCAGAACTACGACTACGGTTACTCCGTCTCCGACACCCAGCAGTTCGTCGGCGAGATCACCGGTCGCAACGGTGACATGGTCGAGGTCGAGGTGAAGAACAAGTTCCTGCTGGGCAACAGCCTGGAGCTGATGACCCCCCAGGGCAACCTCAGCTTCAACCTGGAGCAGATGCAGAACCGCAAGGGCGAGCTCATCGACACCGCACCGGGTAACGGCCACGTGGTCTACGTGCCGGTTCCCAAGGAGATCGACGTGAATTACGGCATCCTGCTGCGCAACCTCGGCGAGCGCGAGGATACCCGTCAACCTCACTCGGCGGCCTGAGATGGCACTGCTCATCACCGACAAGTGCATCAACTGTGACATGTGCGATCCGGAGTGTCCGAACCAGGCCATCACCCTGGGGAGCAAGATCTACGAGATAGACCCGGATCGCTGCACCGAATGCGTCGGCCACTATGAGAAGCCGACCTGCATCAGCGTCTGCCCTATCGACTGCATCATCTGGGATCCCGCCCATGTGGAGACCGAAGATCAGTTGATGGAGAAGTTCGTGCGGATGCACAGGCAGTAGCTGTAGCACCTGCATCAGCGTCTGCGCCCCATGGACGGCATCCTCCGGGATCCCGTCCATAGGGTGGAGACCGAAGATCAGTTGATGGAGAAATTCGTGCGGATGCACAGGCAGTCAGGGTCTGACACTCGTGGTGTGCATTATCCAGAAATAGAAAAAGCCGGGCATGCCCGGCTTTTTCTATTGCGCTGCCCTTCCCTCAGGGTTTGACCAGTTTTTGCAGCGCCTCGAGTTCGCGCTGGGCTTCCAGCAACTCGGCCTGGGACTCCTCCAGCTTGGACTGCTTCTTGGCAATCTTGTCCGGCTTGCCCGATACCCGTGCGCTCTGCAACTCGGCCAGCCGCTCTTCCACTTCTTCCCTCTGCTTGACTACCTTGCGTTGCTGCTCCTCAAGGAGCCCGGCATCGGTACAATGGGCCTCCAGGTTGCGCAGTGCCCGCTCAAGGCCGGCTACCTGCTCCTGGTTGTTGTGCGCCCTGGCGAACGCAAGCTGATCCGTCACGGCCTGCTGTCTGGCCTTGCAGCCGATGTTTTCACTACCATAGGCTTGTCCGGCCAACAACAATAAGCCTATTCCGGCGATCTTCCACATAACAACCTCTTTGTTCTGTCATACTGGATGGCCGTCCATGAGACCTGACTCCCTGTGTGAGGTCAAGACACACGGTGCCGGGCTACGACAGAGTGTGCTCTGCATCATGCCGGGCCGCTTTCGCCGAGGCTACAATGGCCCTTTCAATCAGGAGAGCCACATGACCCAACACATTCTCATCATTGCCAACGGCGCCCCCTATGGCAGCGAGTCCCTGTTCAATGCCCTGCGCCTCGGCATCGCCCTCAAAGAGGAGGGAAAGGTAGACCTCAACCTCTTCCTGATGTCGGATGCCGTCACTGCGGCCCTCGCCGGGCAGGCTCCGGCCGAGGGCTACAACCTGCGCCAGATGCTGGAGATACTGCTGGCTCAGGGCACCCGGATCCGGCTTTGCAAGAGCTGCACCGATGCGCGCGGCATCACCCCGCTACCCCTTGTCGAGGGCATAGAGATAGGCACCCTCCCCTTGCTGGCCCAATGGACTCTGGCCGCCGACAAGGTGCTGACCTTCTAGCCGTCAGGGCCCGGCCCGGACCAGCGCAGGGCGCGAGGTCCGGGTACTCAGACCATAGAGCATCAGGATCACCAGGCAGAGCAGCGCCATGAGGGCGTAAAGCCAGCTCCCGCCCCAGTGGGCCAGCACCCAGCCTCCCAGCAAGGCCCCCATGGCCACCCCGAGTCCGGAGACGGAGGCCGCCCCGAAATAGCTCCCCTTCAAATGACCAGGCGCCATCTGATCGATCAGCACATTGAGCAAGGGGAAGAGGATGCACTCCCCGACGCTCAGGAGGATCACCGCCACTATCCAGTGCCACCAGATGGCGGTATCCCCCAGCGCAAACTGCAACTGGGCGCCGAGAAAGAGCGCCACCCCGAGTTGCAGCTTGCGCCGCGTGGACCAGCGGGCAGTCAGGTGCAGCAGGGGGAACTGCAGCATCACTATGGTCAGCGCATTGGTCGTCACCAGCCAGCCGATGAGCCGCTCCACCTCCGGCGTCCCCGCGCGGGTCAGATACTGGATGAGGGGCGACTCGAACTGGGCGTAGACCAGCATCAGCAGCAGATTGGCCATGATCAGCAGCAGAAACCCCCTGTCCTGCCAGAGCACCCGCAGCACAGCACGCATGCCGGGCCCGGCCGCCTGGCTGGTGTGGCAACCCGCCAGCCTGAACCCGATGACAAAGACGATACCAAGCAGCAGATAGCTGGCACTGAGCAACAGGAAGGTCTCCTGACGCGCGCTCAGGCCATAGGTGACGCCGAGCAGAGGACCGATGGCCGCCCCCAGGTTGAGCAGGAAATAACGCAGGTGCAGCGCCAGCTCACGGGCTTTGGGCTCGGCCAGATTGTCGGCCATCAGTGCCTTGCCCGGTGAGTCGATGAGACCGTAGGAGAGTCCGCTGCCGATCACCCCGAGTGCCAGCCAGCCCACCTGGTGGGAGAGGCCGAGCAGGGCCACGCTGGCGGCGGAAACCAGGCAGCCGAACAGCAGGATGTTGCGCCGCCCCCATTTGTCCGAGAGCCAGCCGCCATAGAAGCTGACGAGAGTGGAAAGCGCCGCCGTGGCCCCCAGGATGGCGCCTATCAGGGTCGCCGAAAGTCCGTAGTCACGGTAGAGCAGGATGGAGAGAAAGGGCCAGACCATGAAGAAGGTGGTACGCACCATGAAAGTGCCCAGGATGACGATCCAGACCAGGGAAGGAAACTGTCTGAGGTAGGCCCATGACATGCTGCAATTCCTTTTGCCAACGAAGCGGGGTCGTCCCTTATATCAAGGGGCGCCAAAAGGAACAAGGAGACAATCTGCGCCATGCCGGGCGACAGGCACAAAAAAGCCGACCCAAGGGTCGGCTCTTTCACATACGGCAGCCTTATTCGGCAGCCGGCTCTTCGACGGCAACGGCAGCAGGAGCAGCAGCCGCTTCGGTCGGTGCGTTCGCTTCCTTGATGGAGAGACGCACACGGCCCTGACGGTCCACTTCCAGTACCTTCACCTTCACCACGTCACCGATTTTCAGGAAGTCGGCCACGTTCTGCACGCGGGCATCGGTGATCTGGGAGATGTGCACCAGACCGTCTTTACCCGGCAGGATGTTGACGAAGGCGCCGAAGTCAGCCAGGCGCACGACCTTGCCTTCGTAGATGCGGTTCACTTCGATCTCGGCGGTGATGGCCTCGATGCGGCGGATCGCTTCCATGGCGGCTTCGTTGGCCACGGCGGAGATGCGAACGGTACCGTCATCATCCAGCTCGATGTTGGTGCCGGTCTCTTCGGTCAGTGCACGGATCACGGAACCACCCTTGCCGATCACGTCCTTGATCTTCTCAGGATTGATCTTGATGGTGTGGATGCGCGGTGCGAAATCGGAGATCTGAGCACGGGGAGCCTGGATAGCTTCGTCCATCACTTTCAGGATGTGCAGACGAGCGCCACGAGCTTGCTTCAGGGCAATCTCCATGATCTCTTTGGTGATGCCTTCGATCTTGATGTCCATTTGCAGCGCGGTCACACCTTCGCTGGTACCGGCTACCTTGAAGTCCATGTCGCCCAGGTGATCTTCGTCACCCAGGATGTCGGACAGCACGACGAAACCTTCTTCTTCCTTCACCAGACCCATGGCGATACCGGCAACGGAGGCCTTGATCGGCACACCGGCATCCATCAGCGCCAGGGAGGAACCACAGACAGACGCCATGGAGGAGGAGCCGTTGGATTCGGTGATTTCAGAGACCACGCGCACCACGTACGGGAACTCGGCGGCGCTCGGCATCACGGCAGCAACGCCGCGCTTGGCCAGACGGCCGTGACCGATCTCACGACGCTTCGGGCTGCCCATCATGCCGGTCTCGCCGACGCAGTAGGGCGGGAAGTTGTAGTGCAGCATGAAGCGATCGGCGCGGTTGCCGGTCAGCTCGTCGATGTTCTGGGCGTCACGCTCGGTACCCAGCGTGGCCACCACGATGGCCTGAGTTTCACCACGGGTGAACAGGGCAGAACCGTGGGCACGGGGCAGGATGCCGGTACCGACGGAGAGGGCGCGGATCATTTCCGGATCGCGACCGTCGATACGCGGCTCACCACGTACTACGCGACCACGGACGATGCGGCTCTCCAGGCTGTGGAACTCTTCGCCGATCTTCTTGGCATCTTCTTCCACGCCGGATGCGATGACTTGCTCGACCACGCGGCCCTTGATGGCTGCGATGGTTTCGTAACGAACAGCCTTCTCGGTGATGCGGTAGGCTTCACCCAGTTCAGCTGTGGCCAGTTCGGCAACTTTGGCTTTCAGCGCTTCGTTGACGGCAGGCGGGGTCCAGTCCCAGGGCTTGGTACCGACGTCGGCAGCGAATTCGTTGATGGCGTTGATCACGGTCTGCATCTGCTCGTGACCGTAGACCACGGCGCCCAGCATCACCTCCTCGGAGAGGATGGCCGCTTCGGACTCCACCATCAGCACCGCATTGGCAGTACCGGCAACCACCAGATCCAGATCGCTCTGGGGCAGTTCGGTGGTGGTCGGGTTCAGCACGTACTGGCCGTTCATGTAACCCACGCGGGCTGCACCGATCGGGCCGCCGAACGGGATGCCGGAGATGGCCAGGGCCGCGGAGGCACCGATCATGGCAACGATGTCGGGAGAAACGGCCGGGTTCACGGACATGACGGTGGCAACCACCTGAACCTCATTGAGGAAGCCTTCCGGGAACAGCGGACGGATGGGACGGTCGATCAGACGGGAGATGAGGGTCTCACCCTCGCTCGGACGGCCTTCACGACGGAAGAAACCACCCGGGATACGACCAGCAGCATAGGTACGCTCCTGATAGTTGACGGTCAGCGGGAAGAAATCACGGCCGTGATCGGCCTCTTTCTTGCCAACGACAGTCACGAAGACACAGGTATCGTCCATGCTGACCATGACGGCCGCAGTGGCTTGACGGGCCATCACACCGGTTTCCAGTGTGACGGTGTGTTGACCGTACTGGAATGACTTTACAATAGGATTCACGTGAGTTTCCTTTTAACAATTTGGCGCTTTAAATTCGCGTGCAAGTATACTTGATTCGCATCAAAAGGTAAGCGCGGACGTCAATTCTGTGAGGCAGGCAACGGCCTGCATCCTGTTTGAAACGGGCAATAAAAAAGGGGAACCTCGCGGTTCCCCTTTTTTGCGAAATCTGATGGTCGATTAACGACGCAGACCCAGCTTGGCGATCAGAGCAGCGTAACGCTGAACGTCTTTACGCTTCAGGTAGTCCAGCAGCTTACGACGCTGGGAAACCATGCGCAGCAGACCGCGACGACCGTGGTGATCCTTGGCGTGCTCCTTGAAGTGACCTTGCAGATGGTTGATCTGGGCAGTCAGCAGGGCAACTTGCACTTCGGGGGAACCGGTGTCGTTGGCGCCACGAGCGTTGTCGGCAACGATTTGAGCTTTGATCTCAGCATTTAGAGACATGGTATTACTCCAGTAGAGTGTTTAAAGGTTCACAGCCAATCTCTAATTCAGCCGTGAAATGAGGGCGGTATCATAATCGTCCCCGCCCCTTTTCGCAACGGGAAAGACGCGTGACAGACCGATACCGCCTGAGGATCACTCCTCGTCGTGGTAGCGAACCAGACGCTTGGGCGCCACGCGCCCCTCGTCATCGATCTCGCCAACCCCGATGAATTCGCGCTCCGGGCCAACCGTCATGCGGACCTGGCCACTTTGGGGGCTACCTGCCACCTGCACGGCCTGACCCTGGTTCACATAGGCGGCCACGGCGACCAGCATGTTCACCTCGGGCAGAGAGGCCACGGCGGTGTCCATCGGCAGCAACAGGGGATCCAGCTGCTCCCGCGGCGGAATGCTTTCGGCCTTGGCCTGCTCGAAGATACACTCGAGCTGCTCCAGGGTCAGCATCCGCTCATAGGGGTAGCTCGCCACCTGGGTGCGACGCAGCTGGGTGACGTGAGCGCCACAGCCCAGCACTTCCCCCAGATCGTCCACCAGGGAACGGATATAGGTACCCTTGCTGCAATGCACTTCCAGCTTCACCTCGTCCCCCTCGAAGCCGAGCAGTTTGAGTTCGAAGATGGTGATGGGACGGGCTTCCCGCTCGATCTCGATCCCTTCACGGGCATATTCGTAGAGCGGGCGGCCGTTGTGCTTGAGGGCGGAGTACATGGACGGCACCTGCATGATGGGGCCGCGGAACTGGTCCAGCGCCTCGATCAGGGTACCCACGGCCACATTCACCGGGCGGGTGGAGACCACCTCGCCGTCGGAGTCGCTGGTATTGGTGCGCTCGCCCAGCTTGGCGGTCACCTCATAGCGCTTGTCCGCTTCCAGCAGATACTGGGAGAACTTGGTGGCCTCCCCGAGGCAGATCGGCAACATGCCGGTGGCCAGGGGGTCCAGGGCGCCGGTATGGCCAGCCTTGGCGGCGTTGTAGATCCGCTTGACCTTCTGCAACACATCGTTGGAAGTCAGGCCGGTCGGTTTGTCCAGCAGCAGGATGCCGTGTACGTCACGGCCTTTGAAACGACGTCTACGAGACATCTCAGGCGTTATCCTCAGTCGTGTCATCCGGTGCGGATTGCTCTTCGTCACGACCGGCTTCAGTCATGCGACGCTTGTCTTCACGCACAGTGTTGGTCACCAGGTTGGAGAGGCGCATCCCCTCGACCAGGGTCTGGTCGTAGTAGAAACGCAGCTCGGGCACCACCCGCAGACGCATGGCGCTGCCCAGCAGGCTGCGGATGTAACCGGCAGCCTCGGTCAGGCCCTTGAGCCCTTCCTTGATGCGCTCGGCGTCATTCTCCAGTTGCAAGAAGGTGACATAAACCTTGGCATAGTTGAGGTCCTTGGAGACCTCCACGTCGGAGACGGTCACCATGCCGATGCGCGGGTCTTTCACCTCGCGCTGCAGGATCAGCGCGATTTCACGCTGGATCTGCTGTCCGACCCGACGGGTCCGGCTGAATTCTCTGGCCATATTCTATCCTGCGATAAAAGGGGGCCGCGGCCCCCTATTTTGTCTAACGCTCGGCTTACAGAGTCCGTTGGATTTCAACGGTCTCGTACACCTCGATCTGGTCGCCTTCGCGCACGTCGTTGTAGTTCTTGACCGCGATACCACACTCGTAGCCGTTGCGAACTTCGTTGACGTCATCCTTGAAGCGGCGCAGGGATTCCAGCTCGCCTTCATAGATAACCACGTTGTCACGCAGAACGCGAATGCGGTTGGAACGCTTGACCACACCTTCGGTGACCATACAGCCGGCAACGGCGCCGAACTTCGGCGACTTGAAGACGCTACGCACTTCAGCCAGACCGATGATCTCCTGACGATACTCAGGAGCCAGCTTGCCGCTCATGGCCTGCTTCACTTCGTCGATCAGGTCATAGATGACGGAGTAGTAACGCAGATCCAGGCTCTCGGATTCGATGACCTTGCGCGCAGAAGCGTCGGCACGGACGTTGAAGCCCACCAGAATGGCGCTGGAAGCCGCGGCCAGGGTCGCGTCGGTTTCGGTGATGCCACCTACGCCGGAACCCACGATCTTCACCTTCACTTCGTCGGTGGAGAGTTTGACCAGCGCATCGCAGATCGCTTCCACAGAGCCTTGTACATCGGCCTTGATCACCACGTTCACTTCGGACACTTCGCCCTCGGTCATGTTGGCAAACATGTTTTCCAGCTTGGCCTTCTGCTGGCGAGCCAGCTTGACTTCGCGGAACTTGCCCTGACGGTAGAGCGCCACTTCACGGGCTTTCTTCTCGTCACGCACGACCGTGGCTTCGTCACCGGCAGAGGGAACACCGGACAGACCCAGAATTTCCACTGGCAGAGAGGGACCTGCTTCCTTGATCTCGCGACCCAGTTCGTCACGCATGGCGCGAACCCGGCCGTATTCGAGACCGCACAGCACGATGTCGCCCTGACGCAGAGTACCTTCCTGTACCAGCACGGTGGCAACCGGACCACGACCTTTATCCAGGAAGGATTCGATCACGACGCCGTTGGCCATGCCGTCAACCACGGCTTTCAGCTCCAGGACTTCGGCCTGGATCAGGATGGCTTCCAGCAGGTCGTCGATGCCTTCGCCAGACTTGGCGGAGACGTGCACGAACTGGCAATCGCCACCCCAGTCTTCGGACATGACGTTGTAACGGGCCAGCTCGGTCTTGACGCGATCCGGATCCGCTTCAGGCTTGTCGATCTTGTTCACCGCAACAACCAGCGGCACACCGGCCGCCTTGGCGTGCTGGATAGCTTCGATGGTTTGCGGCATCACGCCGTCGTCAGCTGCAACAACCAGCACCACGATGTCGGTCGCCTTGGCACCGCGAGCACGCATGGAGGTAAACGCCGCGTGACCCGGGGTATCCAGGAAGGTGATCATCCCGCTGTCGGTCTGTACGTGGTACGCACCGATGTGCTGGGTAATGCCACCGGCTTCGCCCGCGGCGACCTTGGCTTTACGGATATAGTCCAGCAGCGAGGTCTTGCCGTGGTCGACGTGACCCATGATGGTCACGACCGGCGCACGCGGCTTGGCTTCGGAGGTCTCGTCACGATCGCTAAGTACCGCCTCTTCCAGCTCGTTCTCACGGCGCAGCACTACCTTGTGACCCATCTCCTCGGCGACCAGCTGAGCGGTCTCCTGGTCGATCACCTGGTTGATGGTGGCCATGGCACCCATCTTCATCATCACCTTGATGACTTCAACGCCCTTGACGGCCATCTTGTTGGCGAGCTCCGCCACTGTGATGGTCTCGCCGATGACGACGTCACGGTTGACCACGGCAGCCGGCTTGTTGAAGCCGTGTTTCATGGCATTCGGCATGGCCATCTTGCCACGCTTGCCTTTGCGGGCACGGGGATCGCGGGAGTTGCGGTCATTGCGGTCGTCTTCGCGACGGCCGACTTTCTTCGGCGCCTTGGCAGCGGCAGCCGTGCGACGGCTGGTCTCTTCCTTACGATCCAACTCATCTTCGGCCGCTTGCGCGTGCTTGTTGGTGGTCAGATGGTAATCGCTGCTCTCTTTGGCGCGAGCCGCTTCTTCTTCAGCCCAGCGGGCCGCATTCTGTTCCGCCATGATGCGAGCCTCTTCGGCTTTCTTCGCGGCGAGTTCTTCAGCTTTTTGCAAAGCTGTCTGTTCCTGTTGGCGCTTCAGTTCTTCTGCTTCGCGCTTGGCCATCTTTTCTGCCTCTTGCTGAGCTGTGCTACCGGCTGCTTTGGCGGGCTGTTGAGCCTGTCGAGCCTTCTGTTGTGCCTCGATCCGCGCCTTTTCCTCAGCTTCACGACGAGCCTGCTCAGCCTCACGGCGAGCCTTCTCTTCAGCGTCGAGGCGGGCCTTCTCTTCGGCCTCGCGACGAGCTTTTTCTTCTGCTTCCAAACGCGCTGTTTCCTCGGCTTCCGCCTGGCGCTGTTCATCTTCCAGCGCCGAGCGTCTTACATAGGTGCGAGACTTGCGCACTTCTACCTGCACTTCCTTGTTCTTGCCACCAGACCCCTGAACACTCAGAGTGCTCTTGGTCTTGCGCTGCAAGGTCATGCGAGCAGGTGCGGTGACCTCGTCACCTCCATGCTGTTTCTTCAGATGTGCCAGCAGAGTCTGTTTCTCAGACTCGCTGACCATGTCGTCGGCCTTGCTCTTCACGATGCCGGCATCGACAAACTGCTGGAGAAGACGATCAACCGGCGTGTCGATGTCAGTGGCAAGTTGCTTAACTGATACTTCTGCCATTCATTTTCCTCCGTTTGACCTTATTCAGACTGCTCTTCTCCGAACCAACAGATATTGCGAGCAGCCATAATGAGCTCACCAGCCTTCTCGGCGGTCAACTCTTCGATGTCGGCAAGGTCATCGATACCTTGCTCTGCCAAATCTTCCAGGGTGCCGACACCGCGAGCGGCCAGGGCATAGGCCATTTCACGGCCAAGGCCGGAGAGATTGAGCAGTTCTTCGGAAGGCTCGACGCCTTCAAAGGATTCTTCTTTGGCCAGGGCCTTGGTGGTCAGGGCATCCTTGGCACGCTTGCGCAGCTCTTCGACCATGTCTTCATCCAGACCGTCGATGGCCAGCAGCTCGTTGACCGGGACGAAGGCGATCTCTTCCAGGGTGGAGAAGCCCTCTTCCATCAGCAGGCCGGCGAAATCGTCGTCGATATCGAGGGTGCTGGTGAACAGCGTCAGGATGCGGTCGTTCTCGGCCTGGTGCTTGGCACGCATGTCCTCGACGGTCATCACGTTCAGTTCCCAACCGGTCAGCTGGGAGGCCAGACGCACGTTCTGACCGTTGCGGCCGATGGCCTGGGCCAGGTTGGCGGCTTCCACGGCGATGTCCATGGTGTGGTTGTCTTCATCAACGATGATGGAAGCCACATCGGCTGGCGCCATGGCGTTGATCACGTATTGGGCCGGGTTGTCATCGTACAGCACGATGTCGGCACGCTCACCGCTCAGCTCGGCGGAGACGGCCTGAACGCGGGCACCACGCATGCCGATACAGGCACCGATCGGGTCGATACGACGATCGTTGGTCTTGACCGCGATCTTGGCGCGGGAACCCGGATCACGGGCGGCGCCCATGATTTCGATCATCTCTTCGCCGATTTCCGGCACTTCGATGCGGAACAGCTCTTTCAGGAAGTCCGGGCTGGAGCGGCTGACGAACAGCTGGGAACCACGGGCTTCCGGACGCACGGCGTAGAGCAGGCCACGGATACGATCGCCGGGACGGAAGGTCTCACGGGGCAGCATGTCGTCACGGAAGATCACGGCTTCGGCATTGCTGCCCAGATCCAGGATCACGTTGTCGCGGTTGCTCTTCTTGACCACGCCGCTGATGATGGTGCCTTCCTTGTCCTTGAACTGGTCAACGACCTGGGAACGCTCGGCCTCGCGCACTTTCTGCACGATGACCTGCTTGGCGGTCTGGGTGGTGATACGGTCGAAGGTCACAGAGTCAATCTGGTCTTCAACATAGTCGCCGATCTGGATATCCGGCTGCTCGATCTGAGCGGCTTCGAGAGTGATTTCCCCGTACGGGTTCTCCATGGAAGCCTGATCGGCCACCACGACCCAACGGCGATAGGTGTCGTAGTCACCGGTCTTGCGATCGATCTCGACACGCACTTCAATCTCGCCTTCGTATTTTTTCTTGGTCGCAGTCGCCAGCGCAGTCTCCAGAGCCTGGAAAATCTTCTCGCGGGGGACAGCCTTCTCGTTGGACACAGCGTCAACGACCAGCAAAATCTCTTTATTCATATCCGATAGCCTCGTTAACCAAAGTTCGGCACTATGTTCGCTTTTTGGATATTGGTGAAAGCCAACACCTCGTTCTTACCATCTACCGTCAGAGTGATCATGTCCCCCTGCACGGCTTTGATTACGCCTTTGAACTTGCGGCGGTTGTTTGTTGCCATCCGAAGCGTTACCGCCGCCTCCTGGCCAACGTATTTTTCGAACTGGGCGACCTTGAACAGTGGACGATCCAGACCCGGGGAAGACACCTCAAGGTAGTACTCCTCGGTGATGGGATCTTCGACATCCATGATGGCGCCGACCTGGCGGCTCACCTCGGCACAGTCTTCCACCGTCACGCCTTGCTCCGAGTCGATGAAAACGCGCAAGGTCGAGTGCTTACCCGCACGGATAAACTCGATACCCCACAGTTCAAAACCCAAGGCAACGACCGGAGCCTCGAGCAGATCGGTCAAACGTTGTTCCAACGTAGCCAAAGTCACCCTCCGAAAAACGAAAAAAGGGCATATAGCCCAGATAGAAATAGATTCAGAGTAAATTGCACATAACAAAAAGCCCCGATGTCAAATCGGGGCTTGGCGCTTTACCCTGATTGTCGCCTCGCAGCGACCGCCTTCCTGAGCGTAGGAAATGCGTGAAATTTGGTTGCGGGGGCCGGATTTGAACCGACGACCTTCGGGTTATGAGCCCGACGAGCTACCATGCTGCTCCACCCCGCGTCCGAAATCGTGCGAGATTATAGCCACTTCACTCTCGTGAGACAAGACTCAGCGGCTATAACATCCCGGTTACCCGGGTTCACTGCTTAATTGGTGCCGTGGGCGGGACTCGAACCCGCACACCCTAGAGCACTACCCCCTCAAGATAGCGTGTCTACCAATTCCACCACCACGGCAAAACTCTTATTCGGGAACGTCAGTATCTTTCTTCACTGGCGCTTTGCTCTGTTCAACTTGTTGAGTCTGTTGCAGATTTTCCCATTCACTACCCTGCTTGACCTTGTTGCTGGACATGGAACCCAGAACCAGACTAATCAAGAAAAACAGAGTAGCCAAAATCGCTGTTGTGCGGGTCAGGAAGCTGCCTGAACCACCGGAGCCGAACACTGTGTTCGATGCCCCTGCGCCGAAGGAGGCGCCCATATCAGCCCCTTTACCTTGCTGAATCATCACCAGACCAATCAGAGCCAGCGATACCAGCAGATAAACGACCAAAAGAATCTCGTACATTTAACTTGCACCCTTTGCCGCTTCAACTATTCCTAAAAACGCCTTGCCATCAAGACTTGCCCTGCCTATCAGACCGCCATCAATATCGGGCTGCGCAAACAAATCTTGTGCATTGGTCGGTGTCACGCTCCCACCATAGATGATTCTGACTTTTTCACCTATTACCGGAGTATCCTCCGCCAAGCGACTGCGAATAAAGGAATGAACCTCTTGTGCCTGCTCGGGTGTGGCGCATTTACCTGTACCTACAGCCCAGATTGGCTCGTAGGCGATGATAGCATTATCGAAAGCCATCGCGCCATTTTTCTCTATGACGATGTCCAGTTCCTCGGCAATCACCTCAAAGGTTCTTCTTGCCTGCCTCGCCGCGCCTGACTCACCCAGACAAAGTATGGGTATCAGACCTGCTGCTCGGACTGCCGCAAACTTCTCTGCGACGATAAAACTGGTCTCACCAAAGAGACGCCTGCGCTCGGAGTGGCCAACAAGTACATATCGGCAACCTGCCTCGACCAGCATCTCACACGAGATTTCACCCGTATAAGCGCCCTGTCTGTGCTGACTCACGTTCTGAGCCCCCAGCTTCACTCTTCCCTGCTCACCGAGCAGTTCGGCCGTGAAACCGAGATGCACATGGGATGGACACAAGACCACATCTACGTCTTCATCAATGCGCTCTGTGCATTGACTCGTAAACTGCTCTAACTGCGACCTACTACCGTGTAACTTCCAGTTGGCTGCTACAAACGGCTTGCGATGTCCCATCGGCAACTCCCTTGCGAAAGCGGGGCTGATAATATCCAGAGGATGCTCAGCTGACAAGTGCTATTTTCAAATTTTCGAATCGTTTGAACAAGATACAACCAAGGCGGCTAAAAAGCCGCCTTGGTTGTTCATTAAAACGCCGATTCGACCTGTTTGGCGATGCGCTCTGCCATATCGCGCACCTGCTGTTCGTGTTCACCTTCGACCATGACCCGGATCAGGGGCTCGGTGCCGGATTTGCGCAACAGCACCCGGCCACGGCCGGCCAGTTCCAGCTCCACTGCCGCCACTTCCTGCTGAACGGCACTGGAGGTCAGCGGATCCTTGCCTTCGGCGAAGCGCACATTGACCAGCACTTGCGGGAACTTGCTCATGCCCGAACGCAATTTGGCCAGCGGCATCTCGGCACTGCGCATGGCCGTCAGCACCTGCAGGGCGGCGACGATACCATCCCCCGTGGTGGTCTGATCCAGGCAGATGATGTGACCGGAGTTTTCGCCCCCGATGCGCCAGCCCTTCTCGTTCATCATCTCAAGCACGTAGCGGTCACCCACCTTGGCACGGGCAAAGGGGATACCCAGGGTCTGAAGCGCCAGCTCCAGCCCCATGTTGGCCATCAGGGTGCCCACCACACCGCCCTTGAGGCGGCCATGGCGCAAGGCATCCCGGGCGATGATGTAAAGGATCTCATCCCCGTCGATGATGTAACCTGTGCTGTCCACCATCACCAGACGGTCGCCGTCACCGTCGAAGGCGACGCCGAGATCGGCCTTGCATTCTTGGACCTTGGCGGCCAGCGCCTCCGGTGCGGTGGAACCGACGCCGTCATTGATGTTGAGCCCATCCGGGCTGCAGCCAATGGCGATGACTTCGGCACCCAGCTCGCGGAAGACGGAAGGGGCGATGTGATAGGTGGCGCCATGACCGCAATCCACCACCATTTTCAGCCCTTCCAGGCTCAGATTGGAGGGGAAGGTGCTCTTGCAGAATTCGATATAACGACCGGCCGCATCATCGATGCGCAGCGCCTTGCCAAGCTCCGCGGACTCTACACACTTGAGTTCGTTGTCGAGCTCGGCTTCGATGGCCAGCTCGACATCATCGGGCAGCTTGGTGCCGTCGGCGGAGAAGAACTTGATGCCGTTGTCGTAATAGGGGTTGTGGGATGCACTGATGACGATACCGGCTTCGGCACGGAAGGTGCGAGTCAGGTAGGCAACCGCCGGGGTGGGCATGGGTCCCATCAATATGGCTTTGAGACCGGCGGCGGAGAGCCCCGCCTCCAGTGCCGACTCCAGCATGTAACCGGAGATACGGGTATCCTTGCCGATCAGCACCTTCTTGGTCCCTTTCTTGGAGAGCACCTTGCCGGCGGCCCAGCCCAGTTTCATGACGAAATCCGGGGTGATCGGGTATTCACCCACCTTGCCGCGCACGCCGTCGGTGCCGAAGTACTTTCTGGTCATTGTCTGTTTCTCGTTTTTCTATTTGGATATGAAATCTTGTCCCGTCATGGTCATCCAGCCTGTACGCAAGACATCCATGGTGGCCCGCACGTCGTGCACCCGGATGATCCTGGCGCCATGTTGCAACCCGATCAGGGCACAGGCCAGACTACCAGCCAACCGCTCGGCTACCGGGCGGTCAAGCAGGTTGCCTATCATAGACTTTCGTGACATGCCCACCAAGAGCGGAAGTTGGTAATCGAGCAGTGACGCCTGCTGGGCCAGCAGCTGATAGTTGTGCACCAGCGTCTTGCCAAAGCCATAGCCTGGATCCAGTACCAGATGCTCACGCGGGATACCGGCCCCCAGACAAGCGGCAATCCGCTCGTCAAAGAAGGCTCTCACCTCCCCTACCAGATCGTCATAGTGCGGCTCCACCTGCATGGTGCGGGGCTGCCCCTGCATGTGCATGAGGCATACCGGTACGCCAGCCTCGGCGGCTGCGCCCAGCGCTCCCGGCTCTTGCAAGGCGCGGACATCATTGATGAGGTGACCGCCTGCTGCACAACCCTCCCGCATGACAATCGCCTTGGAGGTATCGAGGGAGATCATCACATCCAGCTCGGCGACCATGCGCTCCACCACGGGGATGACCCTGTCCAGCTCTTCTTGTTCGCTGACGTCGGGGGCACCGGGGCGGGTCGACTCGCCACCTATATCGATAAGGGTGGCCCCATCGGCCACCATGTCGCGGGCATGACCCAACGCCAGATCGATCTGCTTGAAGCGGCCACCATCTGAAAAGGAGTCCGGCGTCACATTGAGAATCCCCATGACATGGGGACGGTCGAGAGAAAGGGTACGTCCCTTGCTGATTAACTGCATTGCTTCAACTACCTCCAACAAGAGCGGCAAACTCTTCGTGCAAAGAAAAACCCCGGGCAAGCCCGGGGTTTGTATCATGGCAACTTATTTGGCCGGAACATCGTTCGCCTTGTCGATGTCGCTCAGAGGTGCATTGCCCTCTTCAGCCGGCGCCTTGGCCTCCGGCCCGTTGTTCACGCTGGCACCACCTTGCGGGGTGTCACCGTGCTCATCATGCCAGTTGCTGGGAGCACGGACCTCGCGACGCGCCATCAGATCATCGATCTGCTTGGCATCGATGGTCTCATACTTCATCAATGCATCTTTCATGGTGTGCAGCACATCCATGTTGTCCAGCAGGATCTGCTTGGCACGATCGTAGTTGCGATCGATGACCTGCTTGACCTCGGCATCGATGATGCGGGCGGTATCGTCAGACATGTGCTTGGCCTTGGCCATGCTGCGGCCGAGGAAGACTTCACCGTCCTCTTCTGCGTAGAGCATGGGGCCGAGACGCTCGGACATGCCCCACTGGGTCACCATCTTGCGGGCGATGTCGGTGGCACGTTCGATGTCGTTGGATGCACCGGTCGATACCTTCTCGGCACCGTAGATCAGCTCTTCCGCCAGACGACCGCCATACAGGCTGGAGATCATGGACTCCAGATGCTGCTTGGAGTGGCTCCAGCGGTCCTGCTCCGGCAGGTACATGGTCACACCCAGCGCACGGCCGCGCGGAATGATGGAGACCTTGTAGACAGGATCATGATCCGGCACCACGCGACCAATGATGGCGTGACCCGCTTCGTGATAGGCCGTCATCTCCTTCTCGGACTCTTTCATCACCATGGAGCGACGTTCTGCCCCCATCATGATCTTGTCCTTCGCCTTTTCGAACTCCAGCATGGAGACCACTCGGCGGCTCTCGCGAGCAGAGAAGAGGGCAGCCTCGTTCACCAGGTTGGCCAGATCGGCACCGGAGAAACCAGGGGTACCACGGGCAATCAGCGCCGGATTGACATCATCCGCCAGCGGCACCTTGCGCATGTGTACCTTCAGGATCTGCTCACGACCGCGAACATCCGGCAAGCCGACCACGACCTGGCGGTCGAAACGACCCGGACGCAGCAGCGCAGGGTCCAGTACGTCGGGACGGTTGGTGGCGGCGATGACGATGATGCCTTCGTTGCCTTCAAAACCATCCATTTCAACCAGCATCTGGTTCAGGGTCTGCTCACGTTCATCGTGACCACCACCCAGACCGGCGCCACGCTGGCGACCGACCGCATCGATCTCATCAATGAAGATAATGCAGGGGGAGGATTTCTTGGCCTGTTCGAACATGTCACGCACCCGGGAGGCACCGACACCCACGAACATTTCCACGAAGTCCGAACCTGAAATGGTGAAGAACGGCACCTTGGCCTCGCCTGCAATGGCTTTGGCCAGCAGGGTCTTACCGGTACCAGGAGGACCTACCAGCAGGACGCCGGTCGGGATCTTGCCACCCAGCTTCTGGAATTTGGTCGGGTCACGCAGATAGTCGACCAGCTCCTTGACCTCTTCCTTTGCCTCGTCACAACCGGCTACGTCGGCAAAGGTAGTCTTGATCTGATCTTCGCTCATCAGGCGAGCCTTGCTCTTGCCGAACGACATGGCACCCTTGCCGCCACCGCCCTGCATCTGACGCATGAAGAAGACCCAGACACCGATCAACAACAGCATCGGGAACCAGGAGATGAAGATGGACGTGATCAGGGACGGTTCTTCCGGCTTCTCACCCATCACCTTGACGTTATGGTTGAGCATGTCGTTGAGCAGTTGGGGATCCGGCGCAGGAATGATGGTGGTGAAACGTTCACCGGTGCGCTTGACGCCATTGATGACCTTGCCATCCATCCGCACTTCACGGATCTGCTCCTGGGTCACTTCTTTCACGAAGCTGGAATAGTCCAGCTGGCGACTGGTGGTATCGCTGGGGCTGAAGCTATTGAACACCGACATCAGCACGACGGCGATGACCAGCCACAGGATTAGGTTTTTCGCCATGTCACTCAAATCAATGACCTCGCAGACTGACAGTTAACGATGAGGGTTAGGGTACTACAGTTTAAAACCGGTAGCCACAATGTAGACTTCTCGTGAACGGGCACGGGACGAGTCTGGTTTTCGAATCTTGACGACAGAGAAAAGTCTACGTATTTCATTGAGATAGGCATCAAACCCCTCCCCCTGGAACACCTTGACTACAAAACTGCCATTACTGCTCAGGACCTGATTGCACATGTCCAGCGCCAGTTCCACCAGGTACATGGCACGGGCCTGATCCACCTGCTGGGTGCCGCTCATGTTGGGCGCCATGTCCGACATGACGACATCCACCTTGTCGGGGCCGACTCGCTCAAGCAAGGCGCCGAGTACAGTTTCCTCCCGAAAGTCCCCTTGCAGGAAATCGACACCGGCAATGGAATCCATCGGCAAAATATCGCACGCAATGACGCGCCCCTTGTCACCGACCTGGTCGATGGCAAATTGGGACCAGCCACCGGGAGCAGCCCCCAGGTCCACTACCGTCATCCCCGGCTTGAGCAGCCGGTCTTTGCCCTGGATCTCATCGATCTTGAAAACGGCGCGAGAGCGCAGTCCCAACTTCTGGGCTTTCTTGACGTATTGGTCGTCGAAATGTTCTTTTAACCAGCGGGTTGAACTGGGGGAACGTTTTTTCTGGGTCATGATTGTCGACTTTAAAAAACCACAAGGGTTATTAGTATTAAGGGCTAAGTGGGGGTAGAATACGCCCCTTTCAACCCTGACTTATGAAGAAATTGCCATGATTCTCAACAATAAACAGAAACAGTATCTCAAGGGCCTGGCCCACAGTCTGAAGCCGGTCGTCCTGCTGGGACAACACGGTCTGACCGAAGGGGTGCTGGCCGAGATCGATCTGGCCCTGAACCACCACGAGCTGCTCAAGGTTAAGGTTGCGTCTGAAGATCGTGAGATGAAACAGCTGGTGATGGATGCCATCGTTCGCGAGACCGGCGCCATCAAGGTACAGAGCATGGGCCATGTACTGACCATCTACCGTCAGGCCAAAGAGCCCAAGATCCAGTTGCCGCGCAAGTAACAGGAAAGAGCATTCGCTCTTTCCTTCATTTCCCTTCTTCCCAAGTCGCTTGCCAAAATAGTGGTCAGGCCCTTAACCTGCGATGAATAGTCGCGGACACCCACTATGGACAAGCATCAGCTCCTCACCGATGAAGAACTGGCCATGCTGCGGGACCTGGGAAACGATGAAGACATTGCCACCAGCCAATACCTGCGCGGCATCCTGCCCCTTCCTCTCCAAAGCCTGTTGCAGCGAGCCAAGCCTCTGACACTCGAAGCCCGCATCGCCGGCTACCAATTGCGTTTCCCGCTCCACTGCACCCAGGCAGAGGAGGGCCATACCGAGCTGCGCATCGCCGCGCCGACCATTACCGAGCTGGGCTCACCCCATCTGCGCGCCTGGCGACTCGACGAAAAGGCCGTGCTCTGCACCGAAGACGCGGAGTACGAGGTATACAGCCTCTCCCTTGGCGGTCTCATCGTGGCCGGCTTGCCGGACTCCTCTGCCAAGGGAGATCCACTTGGCGGATACCTTCGCATCGAGGGTCTCCCTCCCCTGGCCATGACAGGCACCCTCATCAGGCACGTGGATGCCAATCAACATCACCATGACTGGGCCGTCCAGTTCCGACTGGGCAAGGAGGATCAGGAACAATTGCGGGACTGGCTCTTCCAGCGCCACCAGGACGCCTTCGTCCAGGCCTATCAGGGTGACTAAAGACAACAGGGGAGCCCGGCTCCCCTGTCTCTTTCCCCGACGTTCAATCAGAGATAGGCAACTTCCAGGATCTCGTACTCCACATCGCCACCCGGCGTCTTGACGATGGCAACGTCATCCACTTCCTTGCCGATCAGGGCGCGGGCAATGGGGGAGTTCACGGAGATCATGTTCTGCTTGATGTCCGCCTCGTCGTCTCCCACGATGCGGTAGACCACTTCCTCTTCCGTTTCACTTTTGAGCAGGGTCACGGTTGCACCGAAGATGACGCGGCCATTGTTGGCAATCTTGGTGACATCGATAATCTGGGCATTGGAGAGCTTGCCTTCGATTTCCTGAATGCGGCCTTCACAGAAACCCTGCTGCTCGCGGGCGGCATGGTATTCGGCATTTTCTTTCAGATCGCCATGTTCACGGGCATCAGCAATCGCTTCGATAATCTGGGGACGCAGCTCGGTCTTGAGATAATCGAGCTCTTGACGCAGCTTTTCAGCGCCGCGAACAGTCATCGGAGTATGATTCATAGTCGAAACCTGGGTTGCTTTATAAAGAGAAGCTGCGGCAATCAAAAGAGAGCCGCAGCTGTCGGTTCGGATGGGGCATCTTAATATGAAGCCGCCACAAAATCCATGTCAGCCCCTGCGAGCGGGATCCCGCTTTGGGCCAGCGTTACTTGGATTCCGAGACGCCAAGCGGAGCCGACACCGTCGGTTTGCCCTGCATGATGGCGATCTCGACACGTCGGTTCATGCGCCGATTCTCCGGGCTGTTGTTGGGCACCAGCGGCTGGGAATCCGCCATCCCTTGCACCACCAGACGATTGCCGTCAAAACCGGGCACCTTGATCATCTGGTGGGCAACCGCCACCGCCCGCTGGGATGAAAGCTCCCAGTTGGACTGGAACAACTCGTCCTCGGTGGCCACATTGTCGGTGTGGCCGGAGACGGTGATCTCCCCCGGCACATCCTTGAGCAGCGCAGCCACCTTGCGGATCACCGGCCAGAACTGGGGTTGCAGGAAGGCGGATCCCGCCGGGAACGCCGCTTTCTCGCGAATGCGAATGATGATCTGCTGACCCAGCGCCTCTATCTCGATGGCCCCGTCCTGGATCTGGGCCTGCATCTGTTCGGCCAGCGCCTTGGCCAGGGTATTGGACTGCTCCTGCGCCTTCTGGGCCTGCTGGGCGGTGTCACCACCGCTCTGCTGCCCTTCGGTCTTGTCATGCCCCCCCGCCTTGTCCGCATCCCCGGGCTGAAAATCCAGCTCGGTCTGGGTCATGTCGATGGTCTGCTGCATGATGGTGTCGATGGGCGTAGGTTCAGGCCGGCCGGGGCGAAACTCCTGGGCGATGACCGAGGTCCCCTTGGGAATATCCTTCACCTCCAGGATATTCTGCACCCCGAACGCCTTCTCCATGGAGCCGGCGATCTGCTTGAACTTCTGCACATCCATCTCCGCAAAGGAGAGCAGCAGCACGAAGAAGCACATCAACAGGGACATGAGATCGGCGAAGGTACCCATGTAACCGGGCAGGCCGGGGGGCGGACACTTGCACTTTGCCATGGGGCCTCCTATTCGACCCCGTTGTTGCGTTTGGACTGGCTCAGGTAGTTCTGCAGCATCGCCTGGATCACGCGGGGGTTCTGGCCATCCTGGATGCCCATGATGGCGTCGAGTATCAGGGTGCGACTCAGTTGCTCCTCACCGCTGCGCAGCTCCAGCTTGTCGGCGATGGGGATGGCGATCATGTTGGCCTCGATGGCGCCATACAGGGTCGTCAGCAAGGCCACCGCCATGGCCGGGCCGATGGACTTGGGATCGCTCATGTTCGCCAGCATGGCCACCAGCCCCACCAGGGTACCTATCATCCCCATGGCGGGGCCGAGATCGCCGAGGGAGCGGAACACCTTGACGGCGATGACGTGGCGCTCCGAGGTCAGTTCTATGTCTTTTTCCATCACGGCCCGCACCACGTCCGCGTCATGGCCGTCCACCAGCATGTCGATGCCCTTCTTCATGAAGGTATTGGGGATCTCTGCCGCCTCCAGGGCCAGAAAGCCCCCCTTGCGGGCCGCATCCGCCAGTTCCACCGCCTTGGTGATGAGATCGTCGAGCTTGTCCCCCTTGTACATGAAGGCCTTGCCCGCGACCTTGAAGGCCATCAGAAACTGGCTGAGGTTGAATTTCATCATGCAGATGAACACGGACCCCAGTATGGTGATGTAGACCGATGGCATGTCCACATACATGCTCATGGGGCCGCCCAGCAACATGCCGTACACCACGACCCCGAACCCCAGCACTAAGCCTATCAGACTCCCTAAATCCACATCCCTACTCCTGTCGCCGAACGTGCCGTCTCATTATATTGCGTTGAATTTTCTGCTATTGCGTCCCCGGCAGCAAGCCCGGTACACCGCAATCGCCGATCGGCAATGCGTGGTTGCATGCCCGTTCTTATCGGCCAGGGTCAGGATAGTTTGAGGACGCCGCGTTTTTCTGCCTCCCCCCTGTGGCCGGTCGATGTTAAGATGAGCCGTTTTTTTCAATCCCCGAGGATGGACATGGCCAGTAAAAAAATCGACCGTCTGAGTTTTGATGCCACCCTGGAAGAGCTGGAAACCATAGTGCATCAACTCGAACAGGGCTCGCTCCCCCTCGAGGAGGCACTCAAACAATTCGAACAGGGCATCCATCTGGTGCGTGCCGGCCAGCAGAAGCTGGAACAGGCCGAACAGAAGATCCAGATCCTCCTGACCCAGGCCGATGGCAGCGAGCAAGCGGTCCCCTTTCGAGCAGAACAAGGAGAGGAGTGAGTGACCCTGGACGATTTCTCCCGCCTGCATCGGCGCCGCATCGACGACTGCCTCTCGGCACAGCTTGACGCCCTGCCCGCCATGGCGCCACGTCTGCGGGACGCGATGAAATACGGCCTGCTGCTCGGTGGAAAACGGGTGCGCCCCTTCCTGGTCTATGCCGTCGGCGAGATGCTGGGCGTCAAGAGCGAACTGCTGGATGGCCCCGCCGCCGCCGTGGAGTGCATTCACGCATACTCCCTCCTGCACGACGACCTGCCCGCCATGGACGACGACGATCTGCGTCGTGGTCAGCCCACCGTACACAAGGCCTTCGATGAAGGCACAGCCATCCTGGCGGGCGATGCCCTGCAGACCCTGGCGTTTTCCATTCTGGCCGACCACCCCATGCCCGATACATTGATGGCCAACCGGGTGCGGATGCTGAGTGCCCTGGCCCGCGCGTCCGGCTATCTCGGCATGTGCGGCGGTCAGGCACTGGATCTGGACGCCGAAGGGCGCCGGATCAGCCTCGCCGAGCTGGAGCAGGTGCACCGCCACAAGACCGGGGCCCTCATCGAGTGCGCCGTGACCCTCGGCGCCCTGTGCAAGGCTGACGTGGAACCCGCCACCCTCACCGCCCTGCAAACCTTTGCCGCCGCCATCGGACTCGCCTTCCAGGTGCAGGACGACATCCTCGACATCACGGGCGATACCGCCACCCTGGGCAAGCCGCAAGGCTCGGATCTGGCGCTGGAAAAGAGTACCTATCCGGCCCTGCTCGGACTCGACAATGCCCGTGAGCTGGCTCGCGAACTGCATGACAAGGCCTTAACAGCCCTGCAATCCTTGCCCTACAATACCGACATTCTGGAAGCGTTTGCCGATTACATCATCGAGCGAACCCACTAAACGCTGGATAACAGTAACAATATGAGCGTTGATATTAGCGATTTCCCCAACCTGGCCCTCGCAGACACGCCGGTCGATTTGCGATCCCTCCCCTTCGAGCGGCTGCCCGTGGTGTGCAACGAGCTGCGCGAGTATCTGCTGCGCTCGGTGAGCCGCTCCAGCGGCCACTTCGCCTCCGGCCTTGGCACCGTCGAGCTGACGGTCGCCCTGCACTATGTCTACAACACCCCCTTCGATCGGCTGGTGTGGGACGTGGGCCACCAGGCCTATCCCCACAAGATCCTGACCGGACGACGGGAGCGCATTCACACCATTCGCCAGAAAGATGGCCTGCACCCCTTCCCCTGGCGGGAAGAGAGCGAGTACGACGTGCTCAGCGTGGGCCACTCCAGCACCTCCATCGGAGCGGCGCTCGGCATGGCGGTGGCGGCCGAGAGCGAAGGGCTTGGCCGCAAGGTGGTCGCGGTCATCGGTGATGGCGCCATCACCGCCGGCATGGCCTTCGAGGCCCTCAATCACGCCGGCGATGTCCACAAGGACATGCTGGTGGTGCTCAACGACAACGAGATGTCCATCTCCGAGAACGTGGGAGCCCTGAACAATCACCTCGCCAGGCTGATGTCCGGCAAGCTCTACACCACGATTCGCGAGGGGGGCAAGAAGGTGCTGGCGGGGCTGCCGCCGGTCAAGGAGCTCGCCAAGCGGGCCGAGGAGCACCTCAAGGGCATGGTGGTACCGGGCACCCTGTTCGAGGAGTTCGGCTTCAACTACATCGGCCCCATCGACGGTCACGACATCCATGCCCTGGTCGAAACCCTGCGCAACATGCGCAATCTCAAGGGTCCCCAGCTGCTGCACGTCAAGACCAAGAAGGGCAAGGGCTACGAGCCAGCGGAAAAAGATCCCATTGGCTATCACGCCGTCCCCAAATTCAACCCGGATGACTGTGCCCTGCCCAAGAGCGCCGGTGGCAAACCCACCTTCTCCGCCATCTTCGGTCAGTGGCTGTGCGATATCGCCGCCAAGGACGAGCGCGTGGTCGGTATTACCCCCGCCATGCGCGAAGGCTCCGGTCTGGTGAAATTCAGCCAGCAATATCCGGATCGCTACTTCGACGTGGCCATCGCCGAGCAACATGCGGTCACCTTCGCCGCCGGTCTCGCCATCGCCGACCAGAAACCCGTGGTCGCCATCTATTCGAGCTTCCTGCAACGGGCCTATGACCAGCTGATCCACGACGTGGCGCTGCAGAACCTGCCGGTGCTCTTCGCCATCGACCGGGCCGGTCTGGTGGGGGCCGACGGCCCGACCCATCAGGGGGCGTTCGACATCAGCTTCCTGCGCACCGTGCCCAACATGGTGGTGATGACCCCGTCCGACGAGAACGAGTGCCGCCAGATGCTCTACACCGGCTATCTGTGCAACGGGCCAGTGGCGGTGCGCTACCCCCGTGGCAGCGGCACCGGTATCCAGGCCGAGAGCGAGATGCAGGCCCTGCCCCTCGGCAAGGGACGCGTCGTTCGCGAGGGCAAGGGGACCGCCATCCTGGCGTTTGGCACCCTGCTGCAACAGGCCAGAACGGCCGCCGAGGCGCTGGATGCCACCCTGGTGGACATGCGCTTCGTCAAACCCATGGACGAGGCGCTGGTGCTCTCTCTGGCCGCCTCCCACGATCAGTTCGTCACCCTCGAGGACAACGCCATCATGGGCGGTGCAGGCTCTGCGGTGAACGAGTTGCTGATGGGCTGCAAGCAGTGCAAACCGGTGCTCAACCTCGGCCTGCCGGACCGCTTCATCGAGCAGGGCACCCAGGATGAGATCTACGCCCTGCTGGGGCTGGACAGCGTGGGCATTCAGACCCGCATCGAGAGCTGGCTGCAGGCCTGACAAGGGTTATCGCAAGCAATAAACAAGGGCGCCTGATGGCGCCCTTTTTTGTTAATCACTGTGCCAGACCAAACCTGTTCACGCCCTGTCGCGAGAAGGCCGTCAACAAGGTTACAAGCCGCTCAGGAACCGAGACATACGTGAGCACTCCTTGGTTCCACATAAGCGAGCAGCACATGAACCTTGATCACGGCCTCGCAGCCAGTTCGTGGAGAGGTTTATCAGCCCTTGTAGATCTTCGGGTTGAACACATCCCGCAGCCAGTCACCCAGCAGGTTGATCACCAGCACCAACACCACCAGGCAGAGGCCCGGGAAGGCGGTGATCCACCAGGATCCGGAGAAGATGTAGTTGAAGCCCACGCTGATGAGCGACCCCAGGGACGGTTGATCAACCGGCATCCCCAGACCCAGGAAGGAGAGGGCCGCCTCGCTCATGATGGCGTTCGCCACCTGCACGGTGGAGATGACCAGGATGGGCGACAGGCAGTTCGGCAGAATGTGGCGGAACATGATGCGCGGGGCGCGGAACCCCATCACCTGAGCCGCTTCCACATACTCCTTCTTCTTCTCCGCCAGCACGGAGGCGCGCACCGTCCGGGCATACTGGGGCCACTCGGCGATACCGATGATCACCACCAGCATCAGGATGGCGAACTTCGAGTAGAACTCGGAGCCAAAGGTCGCCTGGAAGATGGCGGAGATGATGATCGCCACCATCATGGTGGAGAACGACAGCTGCACATCGGCAAAGCGCATCAGCAGGTTGTCGATGCGACCGCCAAAGTAACCGGCCATCAGACCGATGACGATACCGAGCACCAGCTGCAGCCCCACCGCGAACAGACCAATGGTCAGCGAGATGCGGGCGCCATAGAGGATGGTGCTCCAGATGTCGCGTCCCTGGTTGTCGGTCCCGAGCCAGAAGCGGGCCTCGCCCCCTTCCAGCCAGGAGGGGGGCAGCTCCGCATCCATCAGATCGAAGCTGGTCTGGTCATAGACGTTGTGCGGTGCGATCCAGGGTGCCAGCAGAGCCGCCAGCACGAAGACCACAAACACCGCAAAGCTGAACATGGCTACCTTGTCCCGCAGGAAGTAGTAGACGATGTCGGAATTTTTAAAACGTGCCCAACGGCTTGGGCTTGCAGTTACAGCGTTAGTCATCTGTTACCCCTTGGCGGTCAGGTTGACGGTCGGGTTGATCAACCCGTAGAGCAGGTCGACCAGGGTATTGGTCACCACGAAAATGAGGCCGACGAAGATGACGTAGGCAGTGATCAGCGGCGTATCGACCCGGTGGATCGCCTCAAGGAAGAGGAAGCCTGTCCCCGGCCACTGGAACACGCTCTCGGTCAGGATGGTGTAGGCCACCATGGTCCCGATCTGCACACCGCCCACCGTGATGACCGGCAGCATGGTGTTCTTCAGGGCGTGCTGGTAGTAGACCTTGTTGTTGTCCAGCCCCTTGGCACGGGCAAACTTGACGTACTCGGAGGAGAGCTGCTCCAGCATCTCCGAGCGCACCAGCCGGATGAACAGCGGCAGCATGATGGAGGAGAGGGAGACAGCTGGCAGCACCAGGTGCAGGATACCGTCCCAGGTGAAGAAGCCCGACTCCCAGCCCAGCAGGTTGTAGGTCTCGCCACGGCCATAGGCCGGCAGCCAGCCCAGCTGGATGGAGAAGAGGTACATCAGCATGATGGCGGTCAGGAAGACCGGGATCGAGATGCCGATGCTGCTCACCGCCATGATGACTTTGGTGAGGATGCTGCGCGGTCTTATCGCCGAATAAACCCCCAGCGGAATGGAGACCACGACGATGATGAGCGCGGCGGCAAACACCAGCTCAAGGGTAGCCACCAGCTTGTCGAGGATAACCTCGAGGGCTGGTCGCTTGAAGAAATAGGAAGTGCCCAGATCCCCGTGTACCGCGTTCTTCAAGAAGCGGCTGTATTTCACGAGGAAGGGATCATTGAGTCCCATCTTGTCGCGCAGCTCCTGGCGCACGGACTCGGAGACGGATTGTCCCACCAGCTCGCGCAGCGGATCCCCCAGGTTGTCCTGGATGGAGAAGGCGACCAGGCTGATGACGAACATCACTATCACGGCCTGATAGAACCGTTTCAGCAGGAATGTAAACATGCTTGTCCTTCTACGTGGCCTGTGTCTTGGCACAGGCTTCTGTTAATGGCGGGGCAACCATGGGTGCCCCGCCGGGTCCTTCCTTAAACGCTTCGCTTACTTGTTGACCACCAGGTCACCCAGGTAAGGGAAGTTCATCACGTTGACCACCGGCTTGATGTCGACGTTCTTCTTGGCGCCATAGGCCAGGTCTTCCCAGTGCAGCGGCACATAGGCGGCGTCGTCGATCAGCATGGCTTCCACCTTCTGCAGGATGGCGGCACGCTTGGCAGGATCGGTCTCGGTGTTGGCTTCCATCACCATCTTGTCAGCTTCCGCGTTGGCATAACCGCCGCAGTTGTACTGACCCATGCCGGTCTTGGCATCCTTGGTGAAGGTCAGGAACTCGAAGAAGTTCGCACTGTCTTCGGTGTCGGAGTGCCAGCCGATCAGCTGCATGTCAGCGGCGCACTTGTCAAACTCCGGCCAGTACTGGGCCACCGGCATGGTCTTCAGATCCACCTTGATGTTGATCTTGGACAGCATGGCGGAGACAGCCTGGGCAATCTTGACGTCGTTGACGTAGCGGGCAGCCGGGGAGATGAAGCTCATCTTGAAGCCCTTCTCGTAACCGGCTTCCTTCATCAGCTCCTTGGCCTTGGCCAGATCATACTGGGGCTTGAGCGCCTCGTTGTAGCCTGCGTAGCCTTTCGGGCTCAGCTGGCCGGCCGGGGTACCGAAGCCTTTGTTGATCTTGTCGACGATGCCCACCTGGTTGATGGCGTAGTTGATCGCCTGACGCACGCGCTTGTCTTTCAGCGCCGGGTTGGTGTTCTGGTTCAGCTCGATGATGATGGCACGGGTACCGGACAGGGTGACCAGCTGGGAATCCTTGCCGTTCTTCACGCGCTCCAGATCGTTCGGGGCAACCGGGTAGATCATGTCCACGTCGCCGCCCAGCAGGGCTGCAACACGGGTGGCGTCTTCCTTGATCGGTACCACGGTCAGGTTCTCGACGTTGCCCTTGGAGGCCTTGTCCCAGTAGTTGGCGTTGCGCACGTATTCCAGCTTCACGCCCTGCTCGCGGAACTTGACGCTGAACGGACCGGTACCGGAGACATTGGTGGAGGCGAAGGAGTCACCGTTCTTCACGATCTCGGCCTTGTCCTTGCCCGCCTCGGTCTTGCCGCTATAGAACTTGGAGTCCATCGGGAAGATGTAGGTGACGGTCTGCAGCACCAGCGGGAACGGCTTGGCGGTGACGAGATCCACGGTGAAATCATCCACCTTCTTGGCTTCGGCGATGGGGTCGAAGATCGCCTTGAAGTCCGGGGAGGCCTTCAGACGGTTGACGGTCCATACCACGTCATCGGCGGTGAAGTCGTTGCCGGAGTGGAACTTCACACCCTTGCGCAGGTGGAAACGGACGGTCTTGTCGTCGATGCGCTCATACTTCTCGGCCAGACGCGGCTCGAACTGCAGATCCTGGGTGTAACGCATCAGGGGGTCGAACACCAGGTGAGACATCTCCAGGGTCTGACCGGAGAGCTGCTCCTGCGGGTCCAGCGAGGTGGCGTCGGACGCGACGGCGACCTTGATGTCGGCAGCAGAAACGTTGAACGCGAGACCAGCGGCGAACAGCGCCATGGCGATCTTGGATAATCCTTTCTTCATGTCTTTCTCCATGCTTTTGGCTTTTTATTGACAGACAAACCGGCGAACCGGTGCTTTCCTAGCTTGCGATTTCCAGCCCCTCGCGGGACATTCCCTTGAATTCCGGCATGAGGGAGATCAGCTTGCGGCTGTACTCATGCTCGGCATTGGTGAACAGTTTCTCGGTCTCGGCCACTTCCACCAGATGACCGTGCTGCATCACACCGATGCGGTCGCACATCTGGCGGATGACCGGCAGATCGTGACTGATGAACAGCATGGTGAGCCCAAGCTCCTGTTGCAAGTCTTTGAGCAGGTTGAGGATCTGGGCCTGCACCGAGACATCCAGCGCCGAGGTGGGCTCGTCGCAGATGAGGAAGCGCGGGCGGGTTGCCAGGGCGCGGGCAATGGAGATGCGCTGGCGCTGACCACCGGAGAACTCGTGGGGATACTTGACCCCGGCGCCGCGGCCCAGGCCCACGTGATCCAGCAGGTCCCCGACGATCTGCTCTATCTGCCGCTCGCTCTCGGCGAGGCGGTGGAAGCGGATCGGCTCGGCGATGATGTCACGCACCTTCATGCGCGGGTTCATCGAAGAGTACGGGTTCTGGAACACCATCTGCATCTGGCGGCGCAGGGGGCGACGCTCGTGCTCCCCTTTCAGGGCGGTGAGATCGATCCCCTCGAAGACAATCTTGCCGGTATCGGGCGGATAGAGCCCGGTGATGGCACGGGCGATGGTGGATTTGCCGGAGCCCGACTCCCCCACCAGACCGAAAGTCTCACCCTCGAAGATTTCGAAGCTGATGTTGTTGCAGGCCCGCACGTACTGGCGGCGGCTCGGGAAGATGGAATCCTTGGTGACGAACTTCAGATCCACGTTCTCCACCCGCAGCAGCGCGCCTTCATAGGTGCGCTCGTCCTGACTCTGGCCGAGCCAGTGGGTCTTGAGATCGATGCTGGTATCCGCCGCACCGGCATCCTCGATATAGGAGACCAGGGGGAAGCGTACCAGCTTCACATCCGAGCGGGGCACCGCCGAGATGAGGCTGCGGGTATAGGGGTGATTGGGGCGGCCCAGCACCTGTTCGGTGGTGCCGAACTCCACCAGATCGCCGCGGTACATCACCGCCACCTTGTCGGTGACGTTGGAGACCACACCCATGTCATGGGTCACCAGCATGCAGCCTACCTGGCGCTCTTTGCACAGGTTGCGGATGAGCTGGAGGATCTGATCCTGGATAGAGACGTCCAGCGCCGTGGTCGGCTCATCGGCGATGATGAGCTCGGGATCCCCGGAGAGGGCGATGGCGATCACCACCCGCTGGCGCATGCCACCGGAGAACTGGTGAGGATACTGCTTGATGCGCACGTCCGGGTTCGGGATCCCCACCGCCCCCATCAGCTCGAGGGCCTTGGCAAAGGCCGCCTCGCGGGACAGGTCGGTGTTGGCGAGGATGGTCTCCACCAGCTGCTGCTCCACGGTGAACAGCGGATTGAGGGAGGTCATGGGATCCTGGAAGATGAAACCGATGCGCGAGCCGCGAATGGCCCGCATCTCGTTCTGGCTCTTGCCGGAGATGAGCTCGCCGTTGAGGTAGATATCGCCACGGGCGATGCGACCGGGCGGGCTCAACAGATCGATGACGGCGTTGCCGATGGTGGATTTGCCAGCGCCGGACTCACCGACGACGCCGACGATCTCGCCCTTTTCAACAGAAAAAGAGAGATCCTTGACCGCGGCAAGCACCCCGTAGCGGGAGGGGTACTCGATCCGCAAGTTTTTGACTTCAAGCAAGGACATGGTTACCTCTGCGGGGGACATCCGTCCCAAATAATTCGTCCGTAAATCAGCCGCAGATGCTGGTTGTGCCTTGGTACTGCTCGAGAGCCGTTGTTGTGTAATTAACGCTCAATCCATGAGGCAGCCAAACCAGCGATCCGGGCGGGTTTTTTGCATTTTTTTGGAATAACCCGCGAGTAAGTTAGTCGGTTTGCCCGCGGGTGTAAATGATCCAGTTATACAATTTCGCAATACTTTGCCCAGAGAATGCCGGCACCCTGGGGTTAAAATGTCGATAAAAGTCACATTACCAGAGATTACGCTGGCAATGCGAGACCATCAACCAATTATGTTTCAACAAAATAGCAACAAACCATCTTATTCACTATCAGCATTATGCTGACCAGCTTCGAATGAGTAGTGAATATTTATGTGAAATGATTTTTTGACGGCAGCATATCCGGAGTAAGGAAAAATAGGCAGAGCTAAATAGGGACAATGCAGAAGGATCAACCTGGGCCACAGGCCCGCCGGCACGGCAAGCCGGGAGGGATTGCATACAAAAAAACGCAGGCCCCTCAGGGCCAGCGTGTGCGGTATATCCGGCCTCTTTGCAAGAGGAGATGAGTGAAAAACAGCGAGAGGGCGTTCGGGAGCCGCCTCCCCTCACCAGTGGGCAAGCAGTTGCATGCAGGCCAGGGCGAACAGGCCGGCGATGAGATCGTCCAGCATGATGCCAAGCCCGCCGTGAATGCGGCGATCGAACCAGGAGATGGGCCAGGGCTTGAGCACGTCGAACAGGCGAAACAGCACGAAGCCCGCCAGCACCCACTCCCAGCCGGCCGGGGCCGCAATCATGGTGACCCCGAATCCGATGACCTCGTCCCAGACGATGGCCCCGTGATCCGGCATCCCGATGGCGTCGGTGGCGCTCTGGCAGATGCGGATGCCCGCCACGAAACCCACCACCAGCAGGGCGATGAACCAGGAGGTCGGCAGCCCGCTCACCAAGAGATAGAGCGGGATGGCTGCCAGGGTCCCCATGGTGCCCGGCGCCTTGGGGGAGAGGCCGGAGCCAAACCCCACCGCCAGAAAGTGGAGCGGGTTTTTAAGGTTCAGCCGCGTCAGCTCGGGCTTTATCTTGAAAGACATCATGCGAAGTGATCCCAGCCCTTGAGGTGCAGTTCGACGGGTTGTTCGTCCTGCAGGTAGTCGATGCCAGGCTCCCCGGCCAGGATGCGACCGATGCGGGTGAACTTCACGCCACAATTGGCCAGCGCCGTGTCCAGGGCGCCGTGATGCTCCTGGGGCACGGTGAAGCAGAGCTCGTAGTCGTCGCCCCCGGCCAGAGCCAGCTGCCAGGCATCCATGGCCGGCACCGCATCCTGCAACACGGGGGAGAGGGGCAGCAGGTTGAGATCGATCTGGGCTCGCACGCCGGACGCCTTGAGGATATGGCCGAGATCGGACGCCAGGCCGTCGGAGAGATCCAGGGCGCTGCTGGCCAGCCCGCGCAGGGCCTGACCGGCCAGGATGCGGGGATGGGGATGGTCGAGGCGCGGCAACACGGCCGCCAGTTGGTTCTCGTTGAGGGTGCGCTTGCCCAGCAGGTGGGAGAGCGCCAGGGCGGCATCTCCCAGGGTACCGGTCACGTAGACCCCGTCACCGGCCTTGGCGCCGCTGCGCATCAGGGCGCGACCTGCCGGGACCGATCCTTTCACCGAGACGGTGATGGAGAGGGGTCCGCGGGTCATGTCTCCCCCCACCAGCGCCACGTTGTAGTACTCGGCGAGCTCGAGGAACCCTTCGGCGAAACCGGCGACCCAGCGCTCGTTGATGGCGGGCAGGGTCAGGGCCAGGGAGACCCAGCGCGGCTCGGCACCCATGGCGGCCAGATCGGAGAGATTGACCGCCAGCGCCTTGTAGCCGAGATCCACCGGATCCATGTCGGGGAAGAAGTGCACGCCGCTCACCAGGGTGTCCGTGCTCACCGCCAACTGGGCGTCGGGGGGCAGGGTCAGCAGGGCACAGTCATCTCCAGGGCCCATCACCACGTCCTTGCGGGCGTGGGGGACCTTGAAGTACTTCTCAATCAGCTCAAATTCACCCATACAGTAAAAAGCCAGCAATAAGCTGGCTCCTCTCTTAATTGCTGACGGACAGCAGGATCAGCGCTTGGGCAGCGTCTTGATCACCTTGTCCAGGACGCCGTTGACAAACTTGTGGCTGTCATCGGCGGCGAAGGCTTTGGCCAGCTCGATCGCTTCGTTGATCACCACGCGCGGCGGCACATCTTCACGACGGGTCAGCTCGTAGGTCGCCAGACGCAGGATCGCCTTGTCCACCATGTCCACTTCTTCCAGCGGACGGGAGAGGAAAGGCGCGAACACCTTGTCCAGCTCGTTGCAGTGGACCGCAACCCCGAACAGCAGATCGCGGAAATAGTTCAGGTCCACACCCTTGGTGTCCTGATCGATCTTGAACTGCTCTTCGATGTCGCCCACGTTGGCCTGGGTCATCTGCCACTGGTAGATGGCCTGGGTGGCGCAATGGCGGGCCTTACGGCGCTCGGACGGTTTCAATGCATTTCTCCTCGTTACACGTCCAGTTGTTTCAGGACGTTGATCATTTCGAGCGCGCTCAGTGCAGCCTCTGCACCCTTGTTACCCGCCTTGGTACCGGCGCGTTCGATGGCTTGTTCAATGTTTTCGGTGGTCAGCACGCCGAAGGCAACGGGAATGTCGTATTCCATCATTACCTGGGCCAGACCCTTGCCGTTCTCGCTCGCTACCAGTTCGAAGTGGTAGGTACCGCCGCGGATGACGGTGCCGAGTGCGACGATGGCGTCGTATTGACCGCTCTTGGCCAGCTTCTTGGCCGCCAGGGGAATTTCGACGGCCCCCGGTACGCGCACCAGGGTCAGATTGCTCTCCTGGACCTGACCTTGACGCTTCAGCACGTCCAGCGCGCCGTTCACCAGGCTGTCATTGATGAAGCTGTTGAAACGGGCAACGACAATAGCAACACGCGCCTCGGGAGCGGCGATATTTCCTTCGATAATCTTCATTGGAAATCCTGTCTCTGTGCAATCAATTAGGGGCCGGGCTCAAAAGTGCACGCATTCTAGCACAACAGAGCCGCGACAAAAAACCATGGCCGCAACGGGCGGCCATGGTGATGAATTCAACCGTACGCAGCGCTTACTCGCCGACGTACTCCACCACTTCCAGACCAAAGCCACCGAGGGCATGGTACTTCTTGGGAGAGCTCAACAGGCGCATCTTGCCGACCCCCAGCGCCTTGAGGATCTGGGAACCGACGCCGACCCGGCGCGAGGTGCCCTGCCACTTGGCCCCTTCCGGTGCCAGCCCCTTGTCGGCGGCTTCAAAACCCTTGACCCGGGCCAGCAGCTCGGCGCCATGGGCTTCCGCCCCCAGGATCACCAGCACCCCGCCCTCGTCGGCGATGCGGGCCATGGATTTGGGCAGCGGCCAGCTGCGGGCGCTGTGGCGGTCGGTGAGCAGCAGATCGCTCAGCACGTCGTGCAGGTGCACCCGTACCAGGGTCGGCTGGTCGGCCTTCACGTCCCCTTTCTTCAGGGCGAAGTGCACCTGGTTGTCGATGGTGTCGCGGAAGGTGACGAGGTCGAACTCGCCGTATTCGGTGGGCAACTTGCACTCGGCCACCTTCTCTACCGTGGTCTCGTGCTGGTTGCGGTATTCGATAAGGTCGGCAATGGTGCCGAGCTTGATGCCGTGCTGCTCGGCGAAGATCTCGAGATCCGGGCGCCGGGCCATGGTGCCGTCTTCGTTGAGGATCTCGACGATGACGGAGGCAGGCTCGAAGCCGGCCAACCGGGCCAGATCGCAGCCCGCTTCGGTGTGGCCGGCGCGGGTCAGCACACCGCCATCCTGCGCCATCAGCGGGAAGATGTGGCCGGGCTGCACCAGATCGGCGGCCTTGGCATGGGGCGCCACCGCAGCCTGCACGGTGACGGCGCGGTCGGCGGCGGAGATGCCGGTGGTCACCCCTTCCGCCGCCTCGATGGAGACGGTGAAGGCGGTGGAGAACTGGGCATTGTTGCGATCGACCATCAGCGGCAGCGCCAGCTGCTTGCAGCGATCCCGGGTCAGGGTCAGGCAGATGAGGCCCCGACCGTAGCGCGCCATGAAGTTGATGTCTTCCGGGCGGACACAGGAGGCGGCCATGATCAGGTCCCCTTCGTTCTCCCTGTCTTCGTCATCCATCAGGATCACCATCTTGCCAGCCTTGATATCGGCAATGATTTCCTGGGTCGTGCTCAGCGCCATGGGCTACTCCATCAACATGCTTGGGGATTGAGCCAGTCGGCTCGACTTGATACTGCGTATTGTGCTCTAGATGGGGGCACGCGGCCCCGTTTCAATCCGCGCGGGATCACAGAACCGCGTTTTCCCGTCAAAACGGCTCACAAGAATCCGGACTGGGCCAGCTTCTCCAGGGTCAGGGTAGAGGCACTGCTCTCCTCGCGCTTGCCCGTCATCAGCCGCTCCAGATAGCGGGCTATCTGGTCCACCTCGAGATTGACCCGGTAGCCGGGTTTCCAGCGGGCGATGGTGGTCTCCTGGGCGGTGTGGGGCACTATGGTCAGCCGGAACAGATCCCCCTGCACGGCGTTGACGGTGAGGCTGATGCCATCCACTGCAATGGAGCCCTTCTCGGCGATGTAGCGGGAGAGCTCCCCCGGCGCCTTGATCCAGTATTCGATGGCGCGGCCGCTGGACGATTTGCTCTTCACCTCGCCGATGCCGTCCACGTGGCCGGAGACCAGGTGGCCGCCGAGGCGGGAAGTGGGCATCAACGCCTTTTCGAGGTTGACCGGATCCCCCACCTTGGCGGCAGAAAAACCGGTGCGGGAGAGGGTCTCCAGGGAGACATCGGCGGTATAGCTGTGATCCCCGAGCGCCACCACGGTGAGGCAGACGCCGTTGGTGGCGATGGAGTCGCCTAGCTTGACGTCACTGAAGTCCAGGGTCGGCGCGTGCACGGTGAGGGCCATGTCCTCCCCCTGGCGACGCAGCTCGGCCAGGGTTCCCACCGCTTCGATAATTCCGGTAAACATGCAGATCACCTTGCTGATGACGGGGGCGACGGATGCCCCCGTGAACATTGAAAAATCAGGCTATTTTCGCAGTGATGCGAATATCCTGGCCAAGCATGCGCACATCCTTGAGGTTGAGTTTGGGGGCCTGGAACAGCCGGGTCAGCCCCGGCAGATGGAACAGGCCGCGCCCCTCATCCCCCATCAGTTTGGGCGCCTGATAGAGCACCAGCTCGTCCACCAGCCCCTTCTCCAGCAGGGCGCCGCACAGCCGCGGCCCCGCCTCCACCAGTACCGAGTTGACATTCTGTTTGGCCAGCAGCATGAAGAGGCTGACCAGATCCAGCTTGCCATCCAGCAGCGGCACTTCCAGCTGCTGCACCCAGGCGGGCCACTCACCGGATGCCTTGTGGCGGGCCAGCAGTACCGGGCTCTCGCTCTGGAACAGGGGCAGATCCGGGGTGAGCCGGTTTTGCGAATCCACGATGACCCGCAGCGGCTGGCGCAGGGTCTCTTTGGGATAGACCGCCTTGACCGAGGGGGGCAGCTCGTCCCAGCGCACGGTGAGGGAGGCGCCATCCGCCAGCACGGTTTCGGCGCTGGAGAGCACCGCATCGTGACGGGCCCGCAGCCGCTGCACGTCCCGGCGCGCCTCCGGAGAGGTGATCCACTGGCTCTCGCCACTCGCCATGGCGGTGCGACCATCCAGGCTCGCCCCCAGCTTGACCGTCACCAGCGGAAACGCGGTGCGCATCCGCTTGAAGAAACCAGGATTGAGGGCCTCGGCTTCTGCGGCCAGCAGGCCGAAATCGGTCTTGATCCCCGCCTCGGAGAGCATCCGCAGGCCACGCCCGCCCACCTGGGGATTGGGATCCACCATGGCGGCGACCACCCGGGTCACCCCGGCCTTGATGAGCGCTTCGGCGCAGGGGGGCGTGCGACCATGATGGGAGCAGGGCTCCAGGGTCACATAGGCGGTGGCACCGCGGGCCTCTTCCCCTGCCGCGTGCAGAGCATAGACCTCGGCATGGGGCTCACCGGCCCGCTTGTGCCAGCCCTCCCCCACCACCACGCCGGCCTTCACCAGCACGGCACCGACGCAGGGGTTGGGGGCCGTGGTGTAACGGCCGCGCCGGGCCAGTTCGAGGGCCCGGCTCATCCATTGGTAATCGTCTTGACTAAACATCCGGGCTCCTGTGTCCAGCAACCTGTCCCCGGTGGCACGGCCATCCGATGGGACAAGAAAATAGGGTGTACGCGCTTGCCGCACGCCTTCTCGGGCAGATCGGCCATGGCATCTGACGCCATGGCGACGGGCACACACATCGCAGGATGCGGCCGCACGCCCTCATACTTTTTCACCAGTGCAACGATGCGCTGTCTAGATGTCTCACTGGTGTAACAACTGGCGCTGCCGCAACGGCAGCCCCTCTCTGATTCACATAGGGAGCCGCAGGCCGGCGTTACTTCTCCAGCTTGGCGATCTCTTCCCCGAATTCGCGAATGTCTTCAAAGCTGCGGTAGACGGAGGCAAAGCGGATGTAGGCCACCTTGTCCAGGCTCTTGAGCTCATCCATCACCAGATTGCCCACCAATTGGGAGGCGACTTCACGCTCACCGGTGGCCCGCAGGCGGGACTTGATGTGGTTGACCGCCTTCTCGATGGCCTCCATGCTCACCGGCCGCTTCTCCAGCGCCCGCAGAATGCCGGCCCGCAGTTTGTCTTCGTTGAAGGGCTCTCGGGAGCCGTTGGACTTGATGACGCGGGGCATGACCAGTTCGGCCATTTCGAAGGTGGTAAAACGCTCGTGACAGAGCAGGCATTCGCGACGGCGGCGCACCTGATGGCCCTCGGCCACCAGACGGGAATCGATCACCTTGGTATCAACGGCACTACAGAAAGGGCAATGCATCTGACCTCCGGCGTGGATGAAAATGGGCGCGGGCCCCGGGGGCTGGCGCTAGGCCGGCCAGTGTAACACGGCCATCCAGAGCCGGTAAAAGCCCATGAAAACAAGGGACAACCTGCCAGGCCTTCGGGCAGGACTCAGTCGTCATAGGGCAACGCCTCGGGGTCGCAATCCTGGTAATCGGGGGCAGGATCCGCCGCGAACCGGCGAGCAGCCACATGGCTGTGACCCAGCATCAGCGCCTTGCCCACCCGGTGCATGCCATCCATCACCCGACCGGCGCTGTCGAGCAGGATGGGATAGGCGAGATCCGCCGCCATCATGAGCTGGCAATGCGCCACCACGCTGCGCACCGTGGGCGTGGCGTCGCCATGGCCGTACCAGTGGTCGCGGTCAAGCTCGGCAATCTCGCCGAGTGCCACCGCCTGCACCGGCAGGTTGCGGCTCAGCCGGATCAAGCGGCGCACATCCCAGGCCAGCAGCCCCTGTTCGCTGGCGCGAAAGTGGTACTGGGCGCGAACCGTCTGCCGCAGTGACGCCTCCAGCACGTCCTCTTCCATGTCATCGCACATGATCACCTCTGTCTCATATTGCCAGACGCTGCAAAAAACAATGCCACCCGAGGGTGGCATTGGTCTTCAACCTGAAGGTCAGGCTGATTATGCGTAGACCGGGAAGCGGCGGCAGATATCCAGCACCTTCTCGCGCACAGTCGCCAGCACTTCTTCGTTGTCGTGGCTGTCCAGCACGTCGCAGATCCAGTTGGCCAACTGGATGGACTCGGCTTCCTTGAAGCCGCGGCGGGTAATGGCCGGGGTGCCGATACGCACGCCGGAGGTCACGAACGGGGAACGCGGGTCGTTCGGTACGGAGTTCTTGTTGACGGTGATGTTGGCCTTGCCGAGGGCTGCGTCGGCATCTTTGCCGGTCAGCTCGCGACCGATCAGGTCAACCAGCATCAGATGGTTGTCGGTACCGCCGGAGACGATCTTGTAGCCGCGCTCGATAAAGGTCGCCGCCATGGCCTTGGCGTTCTTCACGACCTGGGCCTGGTAGGTCTTGAACTCGGGCTCCAGCGCTTCCTTGAAGGCCACGGCCTTGCCGGCGATGACGTGCATCAGCGGGCCACCCTGACCACCCGGGAAGACGGCGGAGTTCAGCTTCTTGTACAGATCTTCGTCGTCGGCGGCGGAGAGGATCAGACCACCGCGCGGACCGGCCAGGGTCTTGTGGGTGGTGGAGGTGACCACGTGAGCGTGGGGCACCGGGTTCGGGTAGACGCCGGCGGCAATCAGACCGGCTACGTGGGCCATGTCCACGAACAGGTAAGCACCGATCTTGTCGGCGATCTCGCGCATGCGGGCCCAGTCGACGATGCCGGAGTAGGCGGAGAAGCCGCCGATCATCATCTTCGGCTTGTGCTCAACGGCCAGGCGCTCCATCTCGTCGTAGTCGATCTTGCCGGACTCGTCGATGCCGTAGGGGATGATGTTGTACAGCTTGCCGGAGAAGTTGACGGGGGAGCCGTGGGTCAAGTGACCGCCGTGGGCCAGGTTCATGCCGAGCACGGTGTCGCCCGGTTGCAGCAGGGCCATGTAGACGGCGCTGTTGGCCTGGGAGCCGGAGTGCGGCTGCACGTTGGCGTAGGTGGCACCGAACAGCTCTTTGGCGCGCTCGATGGCCAGGGTTTCAACCACATCCACATACTCGCAACCGCCGTAGTAACGCTTGGCCGGGTAGCCTTCGGCGTACTTGTTGGTCAACTGGGAGCCCTGGGCTTCCATGACGCGGGGGCTGGTGTAGTTCTCGGACGCAATCAGCTCGATGTGCTCTTCCTGACGACGGGTCTCGTCTGTGATGGCCTGCCACAGCTCTGGATCATAGCCGGCGATGGTCATGTCACGTTTCAACATCCGTTTATCTCCTGAAAATCGTTTGCGCGATAGGTGAAGTGGGCCCGCGCATTGTAACGTGAGCTGGATCAAAGAGACAGTCCAACCACCCAAAAAATTGTTTATAAAATGTAAAATACGTCGCAAATTTCGAATCCCGCCCCCTGGCTTCGCTCATCCCCCCGACCTCCCCACACCCGCAATCCGGCTCCAGCGATCGTCCCCGCTTCCCGGGCAAGGCGATAGAAACCAGAGCCAGATCATGGATATAGCATTTACTAACAGATAACATCTTTAGGCCATGGGACATCTGCACGAGCGGGTGTCGCTCCCTGCCATCCCGGAACACAAGGGGAAACGCCATGATGGATCATCTGATGCTGTTCGTGATTGTCGCGGTCTTCGCTCTCTTCTACTGGGTCTACTACACCGCCAGCCGCAAGGGTGCCTGCACCGCCAACTGGGAGACACTTCCCACCCGGGAGCAGTACCTGGCGGCCCATCCCGGCGCCGCCGACGGGGATCTCATCTTCTGCATCCATTGCGGTCACCATCAGCAGCGGGAGGTCGGCCTGGTGCACCAGATGGATTACCGCCGCCAGCACATCTGCCCCCGTTGCAAGCAGGTGCTCTATCGCGTCGAGGAGTAGGTCGGCCTCCTCGTCGCCCACGGTGATCCCGCGAATGCGACACCTCTCCTGGCGCTATCCGGCCAAAAGGCCCCATGAGTTTCCTTTATTTTTAAAGTCGTTAGAATCGGGGGCCATCAAGGCTCCCGATTGTCATCCACGGAGGAAAAATGCAGGAATTCATGGCGACCAGCGAACGCCGGGCCGAGCTTTATTGGTGGTTTTCCACCCTGTTTGCTGCCGAACTCAGTGATGCACAGATCGCTGAATACGACACCTATGACGTGCGCAGCTTCTTGAAGAGCCTCTCTACTCTCGACCCCATGCGCGAAGCCGTGGCCGAGCTCAACGACGCCATCGCCCGCCTGCTGGTGCGCCCCGAGCGCCAGACGGCGCTGGCCGCCGACTTCGCCGGCCTGTTCCTGAGCGCTCCCGGGCAGGGTGCCCTGCCCTACGAATCCCTCTACCGGGGCGAAGGCAAGCAGCTGATGCAGGCCCCCATGACCGAGATGCAGGCACGCCTCGATCGCCTCGGCATCAATGTCAGCGACAAGTACAATGAGCCTGCCGATCATCTGGCCATCGAGCTGGATCTGATGGGCAGCCTCATCATCCGCGCCGCCGAGTCGACCACCGCCGACCAGCGCGAGGCGTGGCTTGGCGAGCAGGAGTCCCTGCTGCACGGTCACCTGCTGGGCTGGTTCGAGCGCTTCGAGCAGGCCTGCCGGGCCGCCGACACGTTTGGCTTCTACGGTGCCAGTGCCCGCCTGCTGGGAGTCTTCCTCAAGATGGACGCCAACTACCTCTCCTTGGTCAAACCGGCACCGTCCGCCGACTGAGCCCGGCATGAAGACAGCCCTGCTTCTTATCGCATGCTGGCTGCTGGCCCTGATCCCGCTGGATCAGGGTCTCACTCCCCTCGTGACGCTGCTGTTCAACCCGGACCGCGCGCTCTACGGCACCGCCCAGCTCACCGGCTTTGCCGGCATCCTGCTGACCCTCTACCTCGCCAATCTCGGGGTGGAAGTGGTGCTGCGTCGCCGCTTCCAGATAGCGGGCATGCTGGCCCTGCTCGCCGCCTGGATAGATTTCATCAACAGCAGCGGCACCGAGAGCCACTGGCTGGTGCTCTACGCCATGGCGTTGCCGTTTCATCTGGTGGGCTGGCTGGTATTTGTTCGCGGGATCCAGGCGTTTGGCCGCCAGAAAGGCTGACATCTCGTTGATTTCACACCCTTCTCACACTTTCTTTCTCTCCTGACACTTCCTGCCATACTGACACAGTCGTCCTAATGACAAAGCAATCAATTCAGGAGCCTCCATGGAAAAAGTGCTGCCCGAATCGGTTCCGACACGGCATTTGTCAGGCCCGCTCTCTCCCTACGAGTTGCAACAGCTGTTCGCCCAGGCGCCCGTCGGGATTGGGGTCTTCGATCACGAATTAAGGTGTCGCGACGTCAACGGACGCTTTGCCGAACTGACCGGCCTCGCGCGGGCAGAGCACCCGGGCAAGACGCTATACGACATTGTCCCTGCCCAGACTCCCCAGCTGCTCCCGCTGTTTCAGCAACTGCGACAAGGTCCCCCCCGATGCACATTTGAGGTGGAAATGGTCGGTCTCTCCCGCGCGGCCTCCCCCGCACGCTGGCAAGTGAGCGTCAGCTCCGTGCTGGATGAGGAGGGCACCTTCAGCGGCATCTTCCTCGTGATGAGGGAGTCCGTACAGACAAGCACCCACCTCGACGCACCCGCGTCCCCCGGCCTGCAGGAGATGGCCCACCGCCATGCACTGCGTCTCTATCAGGCCGAAGCCCGCTTGCAGCACCTCTCCTATTACGATCCCCTCACCGATCTCGGCAATCGCCATCTGCTGCAAGAGCGCCTCACTCTGGAGATAGAGACGGCCAGGGTGAACCGCCACGTCCTGGCGCTGCTGTTCATCGATCTCGACGGCTTCAAACTCATCAACGACAACCTGGGGCACAGTGCCGGCGATCTGCTGCTCAAGCTGTCGGCAGACCGCATTCGCCACTGCCTGCGCCCCGGAGACATCGCCATCCGGCTGGGGGCAGACGAATTTCTGGTGTTGCTGCCCGCCATCAGAGACACCCAGGATCTGCTGGGTCTCATCGAGGGGTTGCAACGCAGGCTGCACGATCCCGCCGACATCGGCCAGGAGCGGGTGAGGCTCTCCGCCAGCATCGGCATCTCCCTCTATCCGGAGCATGGCCAGACCCCGGACAGCCTTATCAGCGCGGCGGACAACGCCATGCATGAAGCCAAGCGCCGTGGCCGCAACGGCTATCTGTTCCACTCCCCCGACATGACGGCACAGACCAGGGAGCGGATGCTGCTGGAGCAGGGATTGCTCAAGGCCATTGAGCAGCAAGAGTTTCGCCTGCTCTACCAACCCATGGCGGATCTGGCGGATGGTCATCTCAGCGGCCTGGAGGCCCTGATCCGATGGCAGCATCCCAGCCTTGGCATGATATCCCCGGACCGTTTCATTCCGGTGGCAGAGGAGTGCGGTCTCATCGAACCGCTGGGCGAATGGGTGATGCGCACCGCCTGCCGGCAAGGGCAGCAGTGGCTGGCCGAAGGGCTCGCCGTGCCCAGGCTCTCGGTCAATGTGTCGGTCAGGGAGATGCGCTCCCACGACTACGTGGAGCGGGTGACAGCCATTCTGGCCGAGACCGGTTTTCCTGCCGAGCGGCTGGAGATCGAGGTGACCGAGAGCATCATCCAGAGCGTGGATCACAGTCTGCGGCTCTTCACCCGTCTCAAGGCGCTGGGGGTACAGATCGCCATCGACGACTTCGGCACCGGTTTCTCCTCCCTGAGCCTGCTCAGGAGCCTGCCCATCGATCGCATCAAGATAGACAGGGCCTTCGTCCAGGCGTTGCCCGACGACAAGCACAGCCGCGAGCTGTGCCGTACCATAGTCCAGCTAGCCACCTCCCTCGGCATGGCCGTTACGGCGGAAGGGATAGAAACCCAGCCCCAGCGCCAGTTCCTGCAATCCCTGCGTTGCGAGGAGGGACAGGGCTACCTGTTCAGCCATCCCCTGCCAGAACCCCAGCTGCCTTCCCTGCTCCCCGTCCGCCATTGAGCCTTGGCCGCGCCACCACGAAAGCAAAGAAGGGAGCCCATGGCTCCCTTCTTTGCTCTCAACGTGTCCTCTCACCTGCTATCTTCGTCGCTATCCAAAAGTCTAATTGCCCTCGGGAACCAAAGGTATAAGTTGTTACTCAATCATTAAGAAAATGTATTCACAGGAGTGAGAGATGAGCGAGAGCAAGGTCTACCCGGTCAAGGCCCACATCGGCAACGGCGCCCTGCTGGACAAGGAAGGTTATGAAGCCATGTATCAGGCATCGGTGCAGGATCCGGACGCCTTCTGGGGGGAGCAGGGCAAGATCCTTGACTGGATGACCCCCTACACCCGCGTCAAGAACACCTCCTACGATCCGGGCCACGTCTCCATCAAGTGGTATGAGGATGGTCTGCTCAACGTCTCGGCCAACTGCCTGGATCGTCATCTGAGCGAGCGCGGCGACAAGGTCGCCATCATCTGGGAAGGGGACAACCCGGCCGAAGATCGCAAGATCACCTATCGCGAACTGCACGCCGAAGTGTGCAAGTTTGCCAACGTGCTCAAAGCCCAGGGGGTCAAGCGTGGCCACATGGTCTGCCTTTATATGCCCATGGTGCCGGAGGCGGCCATCGCCATGCTGGCCTGTACCCGCATCGGGGCCGTGCACAGCATCGTCTTCGGCGGCTTCTCGCCGGAGGCGCTCTCGGGCCGCATCATCGACTCCGGCGCCTCCGTCGTCATCACCGCCGACGAGGGGTTGCGAGGCGGTCGCCCCATCCCCCTCAAGAAGAACGTGGATGAGGCCCTTACCCACCCGGATACCAAGGTCAGCAAGGTGATCGTCCTCAAGCGCACCGGTGGCAACGTGGCCTGGCACGAGCACAGAGACATCTGGTGGCATGATGCGGTCAACGCCGCCAGCCCGGATTGTCCGCCCGAAGCCATGGGCGCCGAAGATCCCCTGTTCGTGCTCTACACCTCCGGCTCCACCGGCAAACCCAAGGGTGTGCTGCACACCACGGGCGGCTATCTGGTCTATGCCGCCCTCACCTTCAAATACGTGTTCGATTACCACGAAGAGGACATCTACTGGTGTACCGCCGACGTGGGCTGGGTCACCGGTCACTCCTATCTGGTCTACGGGCCGCTGGCCAACGGCGCCACCACCGTCATGTTCGAAGGGGTGCCCAATTACCCGGCCACCAACCGCATGAGTCAGGTGGTGGACAAACACCAGGTCACCATCCTCTATACCGCCCCCACCGCCATTCGCGCACTGATGGCCAAGGGCAAGGAGGCTGTCGAAGGCACTTCCCGCACCAGCCTGCGCATCATGGGGTCGGTGGGTGAACCCATCAACCCGGAAGCCTGGGAGTGGTACTACCGCACCATCGGCGACGAGCGCTGCCCCATCGTCGACACCTGGTGGCAGACCGAGACCGGCGGCATCCTCATCACTCCGCTGCCCGGCGTCACCGCGCTCAAGCCCGGCTCGGCCACCCGTCCCTTCTTCGGAGTACAGCCTGCTCTGGTGGACAACCTGGGTGAGCCGCTGGAGGGCGCCACCGAGGGCAACCTGGTGATCACCGACTCCTGGCCCGGCCAGATGCGTACCGTGTTCGGCGATCACGAGCGCTTCGAGCAGACCTACTTCTCCACCTTCCCGGGTCGCTACTTCACCGGCGACGGTGCCCGTCGCGACGAGGACGGCTACTACTGGATCACCGGCCGGGTGGATGATGTACTCAACGTCTCCGGCCACCGCATGGGCACCGCCGAAATCGAGTCCGCTCTGGTGGCCCATCCGAAAATCGCCGAAGCGGCGGTGGTGGGCGTTCCCCACGAGATCAAGGGACAGGGCATCTACGCCTATGTCACCCTGATCGCCGGGGAAGAGCCGAGCCGCGAGCTGCACAAGGAAGTGAAGGAGTGGGTGCGCAAGGAGATTGGCGCCATCGCGACCCCGGACGTGATCCACTGGGCCGAGGGGCTGCCCAAGACCCGTTCCGGCAAGATCATGCGGCGTATCTTGCGCAAGATCGCCACCGGCGAAACCGACAGCCTGGGGGATATCTCCACCCTGGCGGATCCGGGGGTCGTGGACAAGCTGATCCGCGAGAAGTCGGAAGCGGCGTGAGTCTCTTCCCCACGTCAACAGAGCCGGCCACGTGCCGGCTTTGTTGTCTTCGGGATCCGGACAGAGCAGAGTTCGGTGGCAGGCAGGGCTTGCGGGCAAACCAGGCCGATAAATAGCCAGATGTAGAGATTAGACCAGTAAAATGCTGCTAATTTTCACGAAATCAATATAATTGCGAAATCTGTGTGTCAGGGCACACCGATTTGTGCAAAAATCGGCTAGATTTTTGGTAGTCCAAAGATAGCTGATAGATAGCAGCATAATCATCGAGGATGTACTCAATATGTCGCAACATCACCGAATCCTCCTGCTTAACGGCCCCAATCTGAATTTGCTGGGCAAGCGGGAACCGGGAATCTACGGCAGCAAGACGCTCGATGAGATCGTCGCCGATCTGACGCGCAGCGCCAGCGAACTCGGTGTCACCCTGGAACATCTGCAATCCAATGCCGAGCACGAGCTGATCGGCCGCATCCATCAGGCCATGGGCCAGGTGGATTTCATCATCATCAATCCCGCCGCCTTCACCCATACCAGCGTTGCCCTGCGCGATGCCCTGCTGGGTGTGGCCATCCCCTTTATCGAGGTTCACCTGTCAAACGTTCATGCCAGGGAGCCCTTCCGTCATCACTCCTATCTGTCTGATGTCGCCAAGGGGGTGATCTGCGGGTTGGGTGCCGATGGTTACCAATTCGCTTTAACCGCGGCCGTGCATCAGTTGCGCGCGGCTTGATAATCACTGATCAGATAAAGAAGAAAGAGAATGCTAATGGATATCCGCAAAATCAAGAAGCTGATTGAACTGGTTGAAGAGTCCGGCATCGCCGAGCTGGAAATCTCCGAAGGGGAAGAGTCCGTTCGCATCAGCCGTAATTTCTCCGGCCAGGTTAGCGTTGCCCCGCAGATGATCATGCCCCAGGCCGCAGCTCAGGTTGCCGCACCGGTTGCCGCTGCTCCGGCAGCAGCCGCTGCACCTGCTGCCGATGCCGCCCCGAGCGGTCATCTGATGCGCTCCCCCATGGTGGGCTCCTTCTACCGCTCCTCCAGCCCGGAAGCCAAGCCGTTCGTGGAAGTCGGTCAGCACGTCAATGTCGGCGACACCCTGTGCATCGTCGAAGCCATGAAAATGATGAACCAAATCGAGTCTGACAAGGCCGGCGTGATCAAAGCGATCCTGGTTGAAAATGGTCAGGCCGTCGAGTTTGACGAGCCGCTGTTCATCATCGAATAAGGGAAAATGCCACCCATGTTGGACAAAGTAGTCATCGCCAACCGCGGTGAAATTGCCCTGCGGATCCTGCGCGCCTGCAAAGAGCTCGGGATCAAGACAGTGGCCGTTCACTCCACTGCCGATCGGGAGCTCAAGCATGTGCTCCTGGCGGACGAAACCATCTGCATCGGCAAACCTGCCAGCGGTGAGTCCTACCTCAATGTGCCGGCCATCATCGCCGCCGCCGAGGTGACCGGTGCCGTCGCCATCCACCCGGGCTACGGCTTCCTCTCCGAGAATGCCGACTTCGCCGAAGTGGTCGAGAAATCCGGCTTCATCTTCATCGGCCCGCGCGCCGAGACCATTCGCCTGATGGGTGACAAGGTCTCCGCCATCGAGGCGATGAAGAAGGCGGGCGTGCCCTGCGTACCCGGCTCCGACGGCCCGGTGGACAACGATGCCAAGCGCAACGCCGCCATCGCCAAGCGGATCGGGTATCCGGTGATCATCAAGGCCGCCGGTGGCGGTGGTGGTCGCGGCATGCGCGTGGTGCGCAACGAGGCCGAACTGGCCTCCGCCATCGCGCTGACCAAATCCGAAGCGGGCCAGTTCTTCAAGAACGACATGGTCTACATGGAGAAGTACCTGGAGAACCCGCGCCACATCGAGATCCAGGTGCTGGCTGACGGTCAGGGTACCGCCCTCTATCTGGGTGAGCGGGACTGCTCCATGCAGCGCCGTCACCAGAAGGTCGTGGAAGAGGCGCCGGCCCCCGGCATCACCGAGGAGATGCGCAAGTTCATCGGTGAGCGCTGTGTGCGCGCCTGTCTCGAGATCGGCTACCGCGGTGCGGGTACCTTCGAGTTCCTGTACGAGAACGGCGAGTTCTATTTCATCGAGATGAACACCCGTATCCAGGTGGAACATCCGGTCACCGAGATGGTCACCGGCGTCGACCTCATCAAGGAGCAGCTGCGCATTGCCGCCGGTCAGCCCCTGTCGATCACCCAGCAGGACATCCGCATCCGTGGCCATGCCATCGAGTGCCGGATCAATGCCGAAGATCCGGCCACCTTCCTGCCCTCTCCCGGTCTCATCCAGCGCTTCCACGCGCCGGGCGGCCTGGGCGTGCGCTGGGAATCCCACATCTATGCGGGTTACAAGGTCCCCCCCTACTACGACTCCATGATCGGCAAGCTGATCTGCTACGGGGAGAACCGCGACGTGGCCATCGCCCGCATGCGCCACTCCCTCGACGAGCTGGTGGTGGAAGGGATCAAGACCAACATCGCCCTGCAAAAAGAGATCATGAAGGACGAAAACTTCCAGCACGGTGGCACTAACATCCACTACCTGCACAAGAAGTTGGGTCTGTAATGGCTTGAGGCCCGACCCATTGAGCAAGGTGGCCGCATGAGCAGCCACTACCTGCACAAGAAGTCGGGTCTGTAATAGCTTGAGGCCCGACCCATTGAGCACGGTGGCAGCACAGAGCGGCCACCACCTGCACAAGAAGTCGGGTCTGCAAAGACCCCTTTCATCGGGATATTACGCGATCCACCCGGATCGCCAACGTAAAAAAGGGCCATGGCGACATGGCCCTTTTTTGTTATTCTTGCGCCCCGCTCACTCGTCGGAGGCCACAGTGAACCGTTTCGCACTCGCCCGTCGGGAAGCAGCCTTCTGCCTGCTGCTGACCCTGCTCTACTTTGTCGCCTGGTATGGCTCGGCGTATTTCATCCCCGAGGATCTCGAGCTGTGGGACCTGCCTCTCTGGTTCCTGCTCAGTTGCATCCTGATGCCGCTGCTGTTCATCGGCCTCTGCGCCCTCATGGTGGATCGCCTGTTCGTCGATATTCCCCTGGATAGCGAGGTACCACCCCATGAATCTTGAGCTGATGCTGCCGCTCTGCATCTACCTGGTGCTGGTACTGGGGGTCGGTTTCTGGGCCAGTCGCCACCGGACCGGCGGCAACTTCATGCAGGAGTACTTCATCGGCAACCGCAGCATGGGGGGGCTGGTGCTCGCCATGACCCTGGTGGCCACTTATACCTCTGCATCGTCCTTCATCGGCGGGCCGGGAGCCGCCTACAAGGTCGGCCTCGGCTGGGTGTTGCTGGCGATGATCCAGCTGCCCACTGTCTGGCTCACCCTGGGGGTGCTTGGCAAGAAGTTCGCCATCATCGCCCGCCGGGTCAACGCGGTGACCATCAACGACATGCTGTGGGCCCGCTACCAGAGCAGGGCGGTGGTCGTGCTGGGTTCGGTCACCATCATCCTCGCCTTCATCGCCACCATGGTGGTGCAGTTCATCGGCGGCGCCCGCCTGCTGGAAACGGCGACCGGCCTCAGCTATCAGCAGGGGCTCTTCCTGTTTGCCAGTTGCGTGCTGCTCTACACGGTGATCGGCGGCTTTCGCGCCGTGGTGATGACGGATGCCCTGCAGGGCATCGTCATGCTCATCGGCACTGGCGCCCTGCTGGCGGGCATCCTCATCGCCGGTGACGGGTTGCCGAATCTTGTCCACCAGCTCAAGGAGATAGATCCCAAGCTGGTGAGCCCCCAGGGGGCCGGCGACATGCTGACCCAACCCTTCATGCTGAGCTTCTGGGTGCTGGTCTGCATCGGGGTGGTGGGCTTGCCCCACTCGGCGCTGCGCTGCTTTGGCTACCGGGACAGCAAGGCGCTGCACCGGGGCATCCTCATCGGCACCATCGTCTGCGCCCTGCTGATGTTCGGCATGCACCTGGCCGGGGCGCTGGGCCGCGCCATCCTGCCCGGCATGGACAGCCCGGACAAGATCATGCCCTCCCTGATGATGGAGGTGCTCCCCCCCTGGCTGGCCGGGGTCTTCCTGGCGGCCCCCATGGCGGCCATCATGTCCACCATCGACTCCCAGCTGATCCAGGCCTCCGCCACCCTGGTGAAAGATCTCTACCTCAATTACCTCAACCCCAGGCAGGAGAAGCTGGAGGTCCGGGTGCCGCGCCTCTCCCTGCTCTGCACCCTGATCCTGGGTACCCTGGTGCTGCTGGCGGCGCTCCAGCCCCCCGAGATGATCATCTGGCTCAACCTGCTCGCCTTCGGCGGCCTGCAGGCGGTCTTCCTCTGGCCCCTGGTGCTCGGCCTCTACTGGTCCAGGGCCAACGGCCCGGGAGCCCTGGCCAGCATGGTCTGCGGCATCCTCTGTTACGGTACCTTGAGCCAATGGGGGATCAAGGTGGCCGGCCTGCACGCCATCGTCCCGAGCCTGGTCCTTGGCCTCGCGGCCTTTGTCCTAGTCAGCCTGCTCACTCCTGCCCCGGATCAGCGTGTCCGTCGATTGTTTGATCAAAATTAAGAAAAGGATCAATAAAGGAAGGCTCGCCTATTCCCAAATGGGGGCTCACGGGTAAAATGTGCGCCACGTCACAAATACCGTGCCCCCATGCCAGTCCAGAACGCCAGAAAGATCCTGACCCAGTCCCTGCAGCGCCTCGGCTATGCCCTGTTGCTGCCCGTCTCCATCCTGCCCCTGGCCGCCCTGCTCCACCGGCTCGGCCAACCGGACGTGCTGGATCTCGCCGTGCTCTCCCTCGCCGGTCGCGCCCTCTTCAGCCAGATGCCGCTCATCTATGCGGTGGCCATCGCCTTCGGGTTGAGTCGCCAGGGGCAAGGAGCCCAGGCGCTCGCCGGTGCGGTCAACTTCCTGCTGCTGAGCTCGGCGCTGGGCACCCTGGTGCCCGGGCTGCATGCGGACATGATCTGCGGCCTGCTGGCCGGGCTCGTCACCGCCATGGTCTGCTCCCGGGCCCGCGCTCTGCGGCTGCCGGGCTGGTTGCTCCCCCTGCAGGAAGATCTGCCGGGCATGTTGCTCTCGGCGCTGACCTGCCTGCTGCTGGTGATCCCCCTCTCCATCCTCTGGCCGCTGCTAGAACAGGGGCTCACCCTGCTCGCCTCCGATCTGCTCACCACGCCATTTGGCGCCTTCTGCTACGGCGTGCTGAACCGGCTGCTGATCCCCCTCGGTCTGCACCAGGTGCTGGGCAGCCTCATCGGGCTCGGGGAGAGCAACCTGCAAGCCCTCTCGACCGCCCAGCCACTGCATGAAGGCTATGTGGCCGGGCTCTATCCGGTCATCATGTTCGGCCTGCCCGGCGCCTGTTTTGCCATCTGGATCCATCGCCAGCGGATGCAGCAACTGCCCCAGGGAGGGCTGCTGCTCACCCTGGCGCTCACCTCGGCACTGGTGGGCATCACGGAGCCCATCGAGTTCCTGTTTGCCTTCACCGCTCCCTGGCTGTTTCTCGCCCATGCCCTGCTGACCGGTCTGTCGCTGGCCATCTGCAGCGGGCTCGACATCCAGGTGGGCAGCTACTTTTCTGCCGGATTGCTGGATCTGGTGCTGAGCTACCACGCCGGTCTGCACAGCTTCTGGCTCATCCCCCTGGGCATCCTCTTCTTCGTCGTCTATGCCCTGCTCTTCTCCCGGCTGCTGGAACACGCCCCCCTCAGTCTGCCGGGCAAGCCTATCACCGAGGATCTCTCCCGGCTCGCGACCGTGGCCCCCACCGATCCCCAGATGCTGGCTATCCAGTACCTCAAGATGCTGGGGGGCATGGACAACCTGCAGGCCATGAGCGTCTGCCTGACCCGCCTCAGCCTGCGGGTTCGCGACATGGCCCTGGTGGATCAATCCTGCCTGGCCAGACTGGGCTGCCTCTCCTGGGTCGTGCTCAACGAACATCAGCTGGTGCTGGTGCTCGGCCCCCATGCCGGCCTCATCGAAGGGCAGATCCGCATGCTGGCGGAACGCCAGTCGGTCCCGCTCGGTCTCGAACCGGCTCAGGCTCCCCTTGGCCAGCACCAGTGATCAGGCGAAGGGAAGACGTTCGGCCACGAAGTCCATCAGGCTGCGAAGGGCGGGGGCCAGGTGTTCCCGGCTCGGGTAGATGAGATAGAAGGGGTTCACCGGAACCAGGAGATCCGGCAGCACCTTGAGCAGTCGCCCCGCCGCCAGATCGTCGCCGCAGACATGGGCCGGCAGCAGGGCAATCCCCCCGTCATGGAGTGCCAGCTCCCGCAGCGCCAGCAGGCTGTTGCTCTGGCAGGCCCCGCGAGGGCGCCAGCCCCCCTCCTGCAATGGCCACACCGGCAAGGAGCCATGTACCAGGCAGGCGTGTCCGGCCAGCTCCGAGAGTTGGAGCGGCGTCCCGTTGGCCGCCAGGTAACCGGGAGATGCCACCAGATGGCGCGCCACCTGGCCGATGCGCCGGCAGATGAGGCTGGAATCTTTCAGCGGCGCTGCCCGCAGCGCCAGATCGTAACCTTCCCCCACCAGATCCAGCTGTTCATCGCAAAGGGTCAGCTCCAGCACCACCTCGGGATAGAGGGCGCGAAATTCGGCCAGTATCCGACCAAGCAGCAAGGTTCCCGTGGCTTCGGGAGCAGTGATCCGCACCCGCCCTCCAGGAGCCTCGCGCAACCGCGCCATCGCCAGGTTGGCACTACGCGCCAGTGCCAGCAGCTCCTGACAATGGGTCACATAGACCTCCCCCTGGGGCGTCAGGCTGAGCCTGCGGGTGGTGCGTTGCAGCAACCTCACCCCGAGCCGGGATTCGAGGCGCGAGATCTTCTGGCTCACCGAGGACTTGGGCATGCCGAGCACCTCGGCCGCCCCGGTGAAGCTCCCCTGCTCCACCACGGTGGCGAACAGCCCCATCAACTCCAGTTCGACATTGTTCATATATTCAAACAGTCTTTACCAATTACCCATCTTAATCTTGATAATTATCCAGACTAGAGTGAGTGGCAATCCCGAACACTGCTATTTGAAAGGAAAAGCCATGAAAGCCATCGCCCTGACTCACTATCTGCCAAGCAACCACCCCCACTGCTTCATCGAGAGCGATCTGCCCGATCCGACACCGGGCCCGCGGGATCTGCTGGTACGGGTCAACGCCACCTCCATCAATCCGGTCGACACCAAGGTACGCGCCCCCAAGGACAAGGTCGAAAGCAGCCCCCGCGTGCTGGGCTGGGACGCCGTGGGCGAAGTGATCGCCGTCGGTAGCGACGTCACCCTGTTCAAGGCCGGTGACAGGATCTGGTATGCCGGCGACATCAGCCGCCCGGGCAGCAACAGCGCCCTGCAACTGGTGGATGAGCGCATTGCCGCCATCGCCCCAGTCACCCTGACCGATCTGGAAGCCGCCGCCCTGCCGCTCACCGCCATCACCGCCTGGGAAACCCTGTTCGAGCGCATGAGCCTTACCCGAGAAAGCACCGGGCGACTGCTGATCATCGGGGGCGCCGGCGGGGTCGGTTCCATCGCCATCCAGCTCGCCCGCCAGCTCACCGGGATGGAGGTGATCGCCACCGCGTCGCGCCCAGAAACCCGGGAATGGTGCCTGGACATGGGAGCCCACCAGGTGGTGAGCCATCACCATCTGCAGGCGGAGCTCAAGGCACTCGGCATCAGCGAGGTGGATGCCATCTTCTGCACCAACGCCACCGAGCAGCACTGGAACACCATGGCCAGCCTCATCCGTCCGTTTGGTCACATCTGCACCATCGCCGAGTCCAGTGACCCCTGGGATCTGGGTCTGCTCAAACCAAAGAGCGTCACCTTCAGCCAGGAGTTCATGTTTACCCGCTCCCTGTTCCAGACCCCGGACATGATAGAGCAGCACAACCTGCTCGGCCGGGTCGCGGCCCTGATCGATGAAGGGGTGCTCAAGACCACCCTCAGCAAGGTGGTGCCCGAACTGACGCCCCTCACCCTGGCCCGGGCTCATGCCGAGCTGGAAGCGGGTCGCATGGTGGGCAAGCTGGTGATCGACATGAGCGGCTTCCATCGCTGAGGCGCCGCCAGAGCGGGTATCGTCGTCCTGACTATTCCCTTGTAGGTAAATAAATGCACCATCATGGGGTGAAATCACCAGTGACAAGCCCCAAGAGTGCACAGCCCCGCAGGTAACCTTTGTCCCTGACGGGGCATCTCCCCCGAAAAAACCATAAAAAAGAGGCCATCCCGTCGGGATGGCCCTAAAAACCTGAACGTTGGGGTAACAATCACACACATATCCTTATGCAGGACATCTGTAACTTTGCAGATAGCGTGCCAATCTCTGCTTTTCCCTCCCAATTAACCGCTTTTCAGCGCGCCGGCATAAAAAAAGCCACCCGAAGGTGGCTGAAAAAAGATGACGGAACTTCATAGAGCAAAGCATTCAGCGGGAACAAGTTGCTTCCCGTCACCCATGAAGGAATACATTAACCGTGCCAACTTGGCAGGGTTGCCTCCCTTCCCCATGAGGCCATGGTCAAACCACGACAGCACGGGTCCATGATGATAGAATCCCGCGGTTTCACATTTATGAAGAGCCGACGCCATGCCCTGGATACAAATTCGAATCAACGCCACTGCCAAGACCGCAGACAAGGTGAGCAACATGCTGCTGGGGCGTGGGGCCCAGGCGGTGACCTTTATGGATGCCAAGGATGTGCCCGTCTATGAGCCCATGCCCGGTGAAACCCCGCTCTGGGGCGAGACCGAAGTAATGGGACTGTTCGATGCCGAAACCGATCCGGCTCCCACCATCGCCTTCTTCCAGCAGATCTTCGGTGAAGACGTGGGCTACAAGGTCGAACAGCTGGAAGACAAGGACTGGGTGCGCGAGTGGATGGATCACTTCCACCCCATGCAGTTCGGCGAGCGGCTCTGGATCTGTCCGAGCTGGCGCGACGTGCCGAACCCCGATGCGGTCAACGTCATGCTGGACCCGGGCCTGGCCTTCGGCACCGGTACCCACCCCACCACGGCGCTCTGCCTGCAGTGGCTGGACGGGCTGGATCTGGCCGGCAAAACCGTGGTCGACTTTGGTTGCGGCTCAGGCATCCTCGGCATCGCCGCCCTGAAACTGGGGGCCGCCCGGGTCATCGGCATCGACATCGATCCGCAGGCCATCCAGGCCAGCCGTGACAACGCCGAGCGAAATGGCGTTGCCGACCAGATCGAACTCTACCTGCCGGCGGATCAGCCGCAAGACGTCGAAGCGGACGTGGTGGTCGCCAACATCCTGGCCGGCCCGCTGCGGGAACTGGCGCCGCTTATCGCCGGCCACGGCAAGGCGGGCAGCCTGATGGCCCTCTCCGGCGTGCTGGAAAGCCAGGCGCCAGAGCTGGAGACCATCTATGGCCAGTGGTTCGAAATGGACCCGACTGCGGTGAAGGAAGAGTGGTGCCGCCTCTCCGGCCGCAAATTCGGCTGATAAACAACAAGCCACGGTGGCTGCCAACCCATCAGCCACACACTCGGCTGATAAACAACAAGCCACGGCAGTTGCCAACCCATCAGCCGCACACTCGGCTGACAAGCAACAGGCCATGGCGGCAACACTTAGGTCGCTGAACGACAAGGGCACCCCAGGGTGCCCTTGTCGTTTCCGGACGCCCGTTCTCCTTCTGCCCACTCTGGGGAGAGCCTCACGCTTCTCTGCCCCCCGATGGCTTATCCTCTCTTCCTCCACCCCATCGAGGCCCAGTCATGACCGAATACGAGAAGATGATCGCCAGCCAGCCTTACAACTGCATGGCACCAGAGCTGGATCTGTTGCGCCGGGAGACGGCCCGCCTGTACCGCCGCTTCAATCGCAGCGACGAGGAGGATGAACAACTGGCGCTGCTGCAGCAGATCGTCGGCGAGCTGGCCCAGGGTGCCTTCATCTGCCCGCCCCTCTACTGCACCTATGGCCGCCACATCCACCTTGGCAAGGGCAGCTACATCAACATGGGGGCCACCCTGCTGGACAATGCCACCATTCGCATCGGCGCCGAGGTAATGATTGGGCCGAACGTGCAGATCTACACCGCCGCCCATGCGCTGGACGCCGATGAGCGCATTCAGGGGGTTGAGACGGCGCTGCCGGTCACCATCGAAGACAGGGTCTGGATAGGCGGCGGCGCCATCCTGCTGCCCGGCGTCACCATAGGGCGGGAAGCCGTCGTGGGTGCGGGCTCGGTCGTGACCAGAGATGTCCCGGCCGGTGCCAGGGTGGCAGGCAACCCGGCACGGCTGCTGCCAGTCAAAGGTTGAGCGGAAGGCCCGAGGCTCGCTCAGGCGCTTTCCAGCAAGCGGTCGATGCAGTGCACCACCTGCATGCTGGCGTTTTCCATGGTCTTGAGCTGCTCGACCATGCTTTTGATATCCCCCTGCTCGCGCGCGTGCAGGGCGGCCTTGCCGCTCTCGTGGACCCGCTTGTGGGGCCCGTCCAGTTCACGAAAGCCCGGCTTGTGGGCGAAGAGCTCCGCACCCTGCCCCTCGAAATACCATTTGCCCAGCCTGCACTGAGCGTGGTCGCTCACCGGCTCGTGAAAATGCTGCTGATCGATGAGCCGATAGATGGTGTTCTTCCAGACGGCGTGATCCAGCTTGGTGGTATTGAGGAAGGAGGTGGAGGCCGCACTGTGGATCACCTGCTGCATCCGGCCTGATTGTGCCAGCACCTGGGTCACCACCACATCGATCTGGGAGGAGGACGTCGCCACCTCGGCGGCACTGGCCTGATTGTCATCGATGATGGACTTGATCTCCTGCGCCTGGGCCACTATTTGCCTGACCAGCACCTCGATCTGGCTGCTGGCCTCATGAGCCTTGCTCGCCAGCTGACGCACCTCATCGGCGACCACGGCGAATCCTCGACCAGCTTCACCGGCCCTGGCCGCCTCGATGGCCGCATTGAGTGCCAGCAGGTTGGTCTGATCCGAAATGCCCTGGATGGCGGTCACGAACTGGTTGATGGCGGATGTACTGGCATCGAGCTGATGGACGGCTGCGAGGCTGCGAGCCGCCTCATCCGTGATGGCATGGGCGCGACCGGAGAGACGAGTGATGGCGCCCCGGGTCTGGGCAAAGAGCTGATCCAGCTCGCAAAGCGCTCCCTTTTCAGCCATCAGGTGCTCGGCACTGCCAGCCAGCGCTTCCCGCACGCTCTGCAGCATCTCACCTCCCTGGTTCTGGCAGGTGATAACCTGATTGAAGAGATCGCCACGCTCCCGGCTGGTGCGCTGCATGTGCTCGTATTCACCGATGGTGGCGCGCAATTCGGCCAGTTCGCTCTGGTGCTGCTGCTCTTTGAGAAGCATCGTCTCCCTGAGCTGTTGATTCTCTTTTTCAAGCTTGCGGTTGAACCACATATGGCCTCCGGATGGCAAAGGTGCGGGCAGTCGACATTGAAGGGAAGCCTCTGGCTCTCTTGTCTCTGCCGATGCTGGCTGATCCCGGGCCGGATTTCACCTGCAAATGCAGGATATTTGACCCTGATCCTGATTCCAATCGAGACCACATCAATGGCTGTGCAAAAGATCGCCGGAAAGAGACAAGGTGAGGTAGAGAAGAGGCAGAGGAGAAAGAACGCTGACGTGCCGATCCCGCAAAAATGAAGCCCAATGTCATCAAGACGTTGGGCTCTAAAAAGGTGCTACGGAATTGCGACTCTCATCGCAGAAAATTAGAAGGGGTCACCTTCTAAACTGGCAGTGGGATAATAACGCGGCGCAAACGTTTTACATAGCGTAATAAACCAGGAGTGAGAAGAATCTCTCACAATTCAAAAAATGTCCGGCCAACCCCCTTCTACCCTCTTGGCAAGTGCGCATTTATCAGTACAGCCTGACGGCTCTGTCAGAAAACAAAAAAGCCCTGAATAATCAGGGCTTTTGGCGTTCTGTGCTTCAGAAGCTGCGCACGAAGTCCTGGATGGGCAACTCGCGCAGCTTGCGGGCCTCCAGCATGGGGGTACCAAGGTAGAGGAAGCCCACCAGTTGATCCTCCGGTGCCAGCCCCAGTGCACCATGGATCTGCTCGTCGAAGATGAACCAGCCGGAGCGCCAGATGCCGTTGAAGCCCTGGGCCTGGGCCGCCATCTGCATCGCCATCAGGGCGCAACCGGCAGAGAGCTCCTGCTCCAGTTTCGGTACCTTGGGGTGCGCCTGATAACGGGTCGCCACCGCGATCACCAGGGGAGCACGCAGTGGCGCGGCGCGGCACTTCTCGACACTGTCCGCATCCTCGCCACGGGCATGGGCGGCATCGGCCAGCAATGTCCCCAGACGCTCACGCCCCTCCCCTTCAAACAGGATGAACTGCCAAGGGGTCAGGGTGCCGTGATCCGGCGCCCGCAGCCCGGCCTTGAGGATATTGTCGAGCACTTCGCCACTCGGGGCAGGCTCGGCCAGACGACCACAGGAGTGGCGATTGAGTAACAGATGGAGGGCATCCATGGGGCAGTTCCTTGTCAAAGGCGATGATGGCGCTACCTTAGCACAGCACCAGATGAAGAAAACCCCTGAGGTTCAGGGGTTTGTCAGGATACGAAAGGGCCGGGAGGCTAGATGACGGCAGCCAGCTCCGCCCCTTGACGGATGGCGCGTTTGGCATCCAGCTCGGCGGCCACGTCGGCACCGCCGATGATGTGCACCGGCTTGCCAGCAGCCTGCAGACCGGCCTGCAACTCCTTGAGGGGCTCCTGTCCGGCACAGATGATCACCTGATCCACCGGCAGGCACTGCTGCTGGTCGCCCACCTGGATGTGAAGCCCAGCATCGTCGATACGCAGGTACTGGACGCCGGAGAGCATCTGCACCTTGCGATTCTTGAGCACGGTGCGATGGATCCAGCCGGTGGTCTTGCCAAGGCCGTCGCCCACCTTGCTCTCCTTGCGCTGGAGCAACCAGATCTGGCGCTCGGGGGCATCGATCTCGGGGGTAGTCAGGCCGCCGCGCTCACCCAGTTGCTTGTCGATACCCCACTCCTTGAGCCAGTGATCGCGATGGCTTTCAGCATCCGGCGCTCCTCTCTTCTCCACCAGGTATTCGGCCACGTCAAAGCCGATGCCGCCGGCGCCGATCACCGCCACCTTCTCGCCCACCGGCTTGTGATCACGCAAGACATCGAGGTAGCTCATCACCTTGGCATGCTCGATACCCGGAATGTTGGGAGTGCGCGGGCGGATGCCGGTGGCGAGGATCACCTCGTCAAAACCGCCGCCCAGCAGGCTCTCGGCACTCTGGCGCTGGCCCAGATAGAGCTCGACGCCGCACTTCTCCATCCGTTTGGCGAAGTAGCGCAGGGTCTCGTGAAACTCCTCCTTGCCCGGGATCTGCTTGGCAAAGTTGAACTGGCCGCCGATTTCGCTCGCCTGATCGAACAGGCTCACCTGATGGCCCCGCTCGGCGGCGTAGCAGGCAAACGCCAGCCCCGCAGGACCCGCCCCCACCACCGCCAGCTTCTTGGGTTGGGGCACCCGGCCAAACGTCAACTCGGTCTCGAAACAGGCGCGGGGGTTGACTAGGCAGGAGGCACGCTTTTGCTTGAACACGTGGTCGAGGCAGGCCTGGTTGCAGGCGATGCAGGTGTTGATCTCGTCCGCCCTGTCTTCAGCCGCCTTGATGACGAACTCGGGGTCTGCCAGGAAGGGGCGCGCCATGGAGACCATGTCCGCCTCCCCGCCCGCCAGGATGCGCTCTGCCACCTCGGGGGTGTTGATGCGGTTGGTGGTGATGAGGGGCACCTTGAGGTGCTTTTTCAGCTCGGCGGTCACCCAGCTGAAGGCACCGCGCGGCACGCTGGTGGCGATGGTGGGAATGCGCGCCTCGTGCCAGCCGATACCGGTGTTGATGAGGGTGACCCCCACCTGCTCCAGTGCCCGGCCAAGTGCGATCACTTCCTCAAGGGAGGAGCCCTGCTCCACCAGGTCCAGCATGGAGAGGCGGAAGATGATGATGAAATCCGTGCCCACCCGCTCACGGATGGCGCGGACAATCTCCACCGGGAAGCGCATGCGGTTTTCACTGCTGCCGCCCCAGCTATCGGTGCGCTTGTTGGTGCGTTCGCAGATGAACTGGTTGATGAGATAGCCTTCCGACCCCATCACCTCGACCCCGTCATAACCGGCCGCCTTGGCCAGCGCCGCAGTGGCGGCGAAGTCGCGAATGGTGCCGCGGATCTGCCGCTCGCTCATGGCCCGCGGCTTGAACGGGGAGATGGGAGCCTTGAGGGCGCTCGGCGCCAGGCTGAACGGATGGTAGGCGTAGCGGCCCGCATGAAGGATCTGCAGCGCTATCTTGCCCCCTTCCTGGTGCACTGCCTCGGTCACCTTGCGGTGTTTGGCTACCTGCCAGGGAAAGCTCAGCTGGGAGCCGTGGGGCACCAGCCGCCCCCGCAAATTGGGGGCGATACCGCCGGTCACGATGAGACCGACCCCGCCACGGGCCCGCTCACCATAGAAGGCGGCCAGCTTGTCAAAGCCCCCCTTTTCCTCCTCGAGGCCGGTGTGCATGGACCCCATCAGTACGCGGTTGCGCAACTGGGTAAAACCCAGATCGAGGGGGGTCAGCAGCGTGGGATAACGGCTCATGATGCACTCCTTGTCGAGGTCGATGTGCACGGGGTCATGCTCCAGCCTTCCTGGCTGCCTCGGGTGACGGGCAGTAAAAAGAAGAGGTAGGTGGAGGTGGGGCCGGCTCATCGGGCCTTTCAGTTAATTTTTTGTTATCAAACTGGAGCTAGAGTAAAGAATCGAAAACTCTTTTTCAAACAAATGTTTGGACATTTTTTCAGCGAACAGCTGTGTTCCGAAGTGGCGGGGAGGCAGTCGACTCAAGGGGAAATGGCAATTGGCTGCGCAACTGGTTAATAATGGCTGCTCTCAACCCATTAACAGGGCGACAACGCAGCTATGTCTATTTTCAAAGGTCTGGGATGGCTCTTTCGCAGCCTCTGGCGCCTGCTCAACTTTACCCGCTTGATGCTGGTCAATCTGCTGTTTCTCGTCGTGGTCTTGATCATCGTCTTCAGCGTCAGCCAGAAAGAGGCCCCCAGCGCCCCCATCGAAGGGGCTCTCACCCTCAATCTCTCCGGCGTACTGGTGGAACAGCGCACCCAGACCGATCCCACGGTGCAGCTGCTGCGCCAGGTGGACAACAGCGACGAACTGCCCAGCGAGATCGTCCTCTCCGATCTGCTGTGGGCCATCAAGAACGCCAAGGATGACGATCGCATCAAGGCGCTGGTGATCAAGCCCCAGGGTCTGCAAGGGGCCAGCCTCTCCAAACTGCAGGAGGTGACGGCCGCCATCGACGCCTTCAAGGAGAGCGGCAAGCCGGTCATCGCCATGGCGGACTACTACAGCCAGGGGGCCTATCTGCTCGCCGCCCACGCCGACCACGTGCTGCTCAACCAGAGTGGTGCCGTGCTGATCGAGGGGCTGGGTGTCTACCAGACCTACTTCAAGTCGGCACTGGAGAAGCTCAACATCACCCCGCACGTCTTCAAGGTCGGCACCTACAAGTCCTTCGTCGAGCCCTACACCCGGGACGAAATGTCCCCCGAGAGCAAGGAGGCGAACCAGCGCTGGCTGGATCAGCTGTGGCAATCCTATGTGGCCGACGTGGCGGAGCAGCGGGAGATCGAGCCGGATGCCGTCGCACCGAACAAGGATCACTTCCTCGAACTGCTGCGCAAGGCCGGCGGCAATGCGGCCAGCTACGCCCTCGACAACGGTCTGGTGGATCAGCTCGCCACCCGCGACGAGATGACCCAGGCGGTGATCAAGGAAGTGGGCGAGGCCGATGATCACGGCTGGAAGGGCGTGGGCCTGAAAGAGTATCTGGCCGCCATCCCGGAACAGTACCCCCAGAGCGGCAAGGATGAGGTTGGCCTCATCACCGCCAGCGGCGCCATCATGGATGGCGTCCAGCCTGCCGGCACCATCGGCGGCGACAGCCTTGCCGATCTGCTGGCCGAGGCCCGCCGTGACGATCAGGTGAAAGCCGTGGTGCTGCGAGTGGACAGCCCCGGCGGCAGCGCCTTCGCCGCCGAGCAGATCCGCGCCGAACTGCTGGCCCTGAAACAGGCGGGCAAGCCGGTGGTCATCTCCATGGGCAGCTACGCCGCCTCCGGTGGCTACTGGATCTCCGCCGATGCAGACAAGATCTTCGCCTCCCCCACCACCCTCACCGGTTCCATCGGGGTGTTCGGCATGTTCGCCACCATCGACAAGGCGCTCTCCCAGTACGGGGTACACACCGACGGCGTCGGCACCACCGACTTCGTGGGGGTCGGGCTGACCCGTGCCCTGCCGGATCACGTGGGTGAAGCCATTCAACTGAGTGTGGAAGACACCTATCAGCGCTTTGTCGGCCTGGTGGGCAAGGGCCGGGGCCTTAGCCCGGAAGAGGCGGAAAAAGCCGCCGAAGGCCGGGTCTGGACCGGGCAGGATGCCAAGGCACTGGGGCTGGTGGACGAGTTTGGCAATCTGGATGACGCCCTCAAGGCGGCCGCCGATCTCGCCAACCTCAAGAGCTGGCAGGTCACCCCCATCGCACCGGAAGAGTCGGCCAGGGACAAGTTCCTGCGCGAGCTGTTTGACAGCAGCGCCCAGGCGCTGGCCCCGCACCTGCAAAGCTGGCTGCCCGCCGGGCTTGGCAAGGCGCTGCTGGAGATGAACCGCACTCTGGACCCGCTGACCCGCTTCAACGATCCCCAGGGCACCTACGCCTTCTGCCCGGTCTGTCTCCCCTGACGCCGGGGACAGCCATAAAAAAACCGCCGACAGGCGGTTTTTTTATGGGGCAAGCGGCCTTGTCAGGTCAGCAAGCCGGACGCTTGCCAGCGGTGCAACTCTGCCAGCACCCGGGTCTCTCGCGCCGTCCACTGGGGACAGGGACCCGCCAGCTGGGTCTTGTTGGTTTGCAGGGCCTCGGCCAGGGGGAACCAGCCCGGCGTGAAGCCGAGGCGGATCTCGTAGGGCTGGGGGCGCGGCGCACTCCAGTCCTCCCCGACCCGGCAGAGGTAATAGGACGATCGGATGCAGTAGGCATCGTAATCCGGCTCGCGCGCGGCACGATACTCCCGGGTCTCTCCCAGCAGGGGGCCCACGGCCACCAGCTCCGCGCCACACTCTTCCCGCAGCTCCCGGGCCAGGGCCGCATCGTGCGCCTCCCCGTGCTCGATGCCGCCACCGGGGAACATGAGATCCCCGTTGACGCGGGAGTGCACCAGCAGCAGTCGATCACCACGCATCACCACGGCCCTCACCGTGGCCCGTTCAAGCACCCTGTCCTCGCCGCGGATCTGGCCGTGGACGAGGCGGATATCGAAGGGATGGACCCACTCCCGGGCTTCTGACAGGGTCGGATTCATGGTGTGTGGTAGCTCCCCTGCCTGAGTGCATCGACGATGGTGGCCGCCTGGTCGTCCAGCGTCTCCTGCTCCTCCTTGCCGATGGCATGGTAAATGCCGAGCCGGGTGGCGGAGACCTCGGGGCTCTCCTGGAATGACTCGCTCACCTTGCCCCACAGATAGGCCTGATCAAATCGCTTCTGCCCCATGTAGAGGGTGCTGAGGGCGGTGAGGATCCGGCTGTTGACCTTGTCCCCCTCCCGATAGAGGGAGAGCGCATGGTGCATCAGCCTGATGGCCTTCTCGGGCTCGCTCTTGGCATAGATGCCGCCGAGCGCCAGTTGCAGCTCGGGCTCCTCGAGGCTCGGCGTCCCCTCCTGCGCGAGGAAGCTGGCGCGGGCCTCGGGACTGGTGTTGTTGGTCCAGTGCCAGAGCAGCAGGTAGGGATCCTGGGAACCCCGGGTCTGAGCGTCCAGTTGCTCCAGTTGACGGCCGGCGGCCAGCATCCCTTCCACTCTGGGGCTCTTCTGCTCCCTGGCCCGCTTGTACTCAATGTTGGTGGAGTGCTCGGCGCACTGCAGATAACGCTCCAGGCCGCGCATCAGATCGTACTTGCGCCTGTCCGTCCCCTCTTCCTGGAGATAGTAACGACCGCGAATGACGTCGCTGCGCTCATAGCGACACCAGCCGTCGTCCACCAGGTCCGCGCACAGGGCGGGATATTGGGAGCAGATGTTGTGGATCCTGTCGTCGTCGCAGGCCGTCAACGTCAGGCAACAAGCGAGGGAAAGCAGTAACGGACGCTGTGAGAATAGGGTCATGGTTCACATCTGGTTGATAACAATCGCAACCCGCACCGGCCACCGCCAACTAGCAAACAGGCTACATATCCATTACAATGCGCGCGCCGTATAAGGCCGCGATTGCAGAATAATATAACGAAACCATCAGCCCTACACTGATCTGCCTTCGACGAATTTCAATTTGCCCAGGCAACTTGCTTCAACAACGTGAAATAAAAGGATCTGGTTAATGACCCACGAGCACTACTTGCAGGCGTGGCAGGAGAGCCAGGAGCTCGCCGAAGCCATGCAACCCTTGATAGGTCGCCTCTACCGACAGCAAGGGATAGAGATCACCCTCTACGGACGCCCCCTGCAAAACGCCTCCACCATCGATATCCTCAAGGCCCACCGGGTCGTTCGCCGCCACCAGGGCACCCCGCTGCCCATCCAGCAAAGCTTCCCTCTCCTGCGCACCATCGTCGCCCTGAACCCCACCGCCGCCGAAGTCGATCTCGGCAAACTGGCCGTGGGCTACTGGCAGGATCACGAGGATGAAGCCGGCATCGAAGATTATCTGCGTGCCAAGCTGGCACCGGCACTGAACCGCAGTGCCGTGCCCGCCCCGACCGACGTGGTGCTCTACGGCTTCGGCCGCATCGGCCGCCTGCTGGCCCGTCTGCTCATCGAGCGCACCGGCGCCGCCAACTCCCTGCGCCTGCGCGCCATCGTGGTGCGCGGCGGTCGCGACGGGGATCTGGAGAAGCGTGCCAGCCTGTTGCGCCGCGATTCGGTGCACGGCCCCTTCAACGGCTCCATCGAAGTGGATAGTGATCGCAGCGCCATCATCGCCAATGGCACCTTCATCCAGGTGATCTACGCCAACAGCCCGGCCGACATCGACTACACCGCCTACGGCATCGACAATGCGCTGATCGTCGACAACACCGGCGTCTGGCGTGACGAGGCGGGGCTGTCCGAGCACCTCAAGGCCCGCGGCGCCGCCCGGGTGCTGCTGACCGCCCCCGGCAAGGGGGAAATGAAGAACGTGGTGTTCGGGGTCAACCACGAGGTGATAGGCCCGGATGACAAGATAGTCTCCGCCGCCTCTTGCACCACCAACGCCATCACCCCGGTGCTCAAGGTGATGCAGGACAAGTACGGCATCCGCCACGGCCACGTGGAGACAGTCCACTCCTATACCAACGATCAGAACCTCATCGACAACTATCACAAAGGCGAGCGCCGCGGTCGCAGCGCAGCCCTCAACATGGTGATGACCAGCACCGGTGCCGCCAAGGCGGTGGCCAAGGCGCTGCCGGAGCTCAAGGGCAAGTTGACCGGCAACGCCATCCGGGTGCCCACACCCAACGTGTCGCTTGCCATCATCAACCTGTCGCTGGAACAGACCACCGATCGGGAGAGCCTCAACGCCTATCTGCAGCAAATGGCACTGAGCTCGGCCCTGCATCGCCAGATCGACTTCAGCGCCAGCACCGAGCTGGTCTCCTCCGACATGGTGGGCTCCCGTTTTGCGGGCATCGTCGACTCCCAGGCCACCATCGCCGAGGGGGATCACTGCGTGCTCTACGTATGGTATGACAACGAGTTCGGGTACAGTTGTCAGGTAGTACGGGTGATGGAGCAGATGGCCGGCGTAGTTCGCCAGGATCTGCCGGAATAGTCCGACAGGATCTGCCCGCCTGACCCCGTGTTCATGGCTCAATTTTCAAGGAGAGGCCGGATGTCGTCTCAGCAAGTGACGTTTCAACAAGCGATAGCGCAGATGCCCAAAGAGGTGTACGAGCGGCTCAAGACTGCGGTCGAGCTCGGCAAATGGCCGGATGGCAAGCCCCTCACCGAGGAGCAGAAGGCCACCTCCCTGCAGGCCGTGATGGCCTGGCAGGCGATGCACCTTGAGAACCCCGAGCACATGAACATCGGCCGTGACGGCGAGATCGTGATGAAGAGCAAGAGCGAGCTCAAGCGCCAATATCGCGATGAGGAAGAGATAGTGCGGGTCGACCTTAGCCACTGAGGCAGGCCGCACGTCACCTATCGCGGTAACGAAACGAAAGAGGGGAGCCATTATGGCTCCCCTCTTTTTTCCTCTCTATGCAGGATGACTCATCCCCCTCATCCCCGGCCCTTCTCCCACCAGGGGAGAAGGGAGCTGGCACGCACCTGCGAGCAGTCAGCGGGCCACCTGCCGGCGATCTTCATGGCAAACCTCGCCACCTCGATCTATCCCCTCTCCCGCTGGGAGAGGGTTAGGGTGGGAGGGAAAGTCAGGGGGTCAGTTCACCCCGCAGGGACTGCTGCATCAGCTCGCGGATGCGCGGCGCCGGCAGATCCTGGCTCAGCAGGAAGTGCAGCTTGGTGAGCGCCGCCTCGGCTGTCATGTCGAAGCCCGAGATGACTCCCGCACGGGAGAGGGCGTTGCCGGTGGCATAGCCCCCCATGTTGACCTTGCCGTGCAGGCACTGGCTCAGGTTGACGATGATGACGCCCCGGGCAGATGCCTCGGAGAGCAGCGCCAGCATGGCCGGGTTCTGGGGCGCATTGCCCACCCCGAAGGAGAGCAGGATCAGCGCACGCACCGGCTGTTGCAGGATGTTCGCTATCACCTCAGCCGATATCCCCGGGTAGAGGGTCACCACCCCGATGGGCTGGGGGGTGATGTCGTGCAGCACCAGGGGGCGATCGCACGGCACGCCCAGCTCACCTGCCTCCAGGGAGATGGCGATACCGGCATTGAGCAGGGGCGGGTAGTTGGGCGAGTCGAAGGCGTGGAAGCCGTCGGCATGCACCTTCTTGCTGCGGTTGCCGCGATAGAGCTGGTTGTTGAAGAAGAGCGTCACCTCGTGGATCGGGTAGTTGGCCGCGATATAGAGGGCGTTGAGCAGGTTCTGCTGACCGTCCGAGCGCAGCTCGGCCAGGGGGATCTGGGAGCCGGTGATGATGACCGGCTTGTGCAGATCTTCGAGCATGAAGGAGAGCGCAGACGCGGTGAACGACATGGTGTCGGTACCGTGCAGAATGACGAAACCGTCGTACTTGTCGTAGTTGCCCTTGATATCCTCGGCGATGCGCTGCCAGTCTGCCGGCGTCATGTCGGAAGAGTCGATGAGGGGGGCATATTCGTGGATATGGTAATCGGGCATTTCCGGTCGATGGAACTCGGGCATCCGTGCCAGACAGTCCTCCATGAAGCCCGCCATCGGTACATAACCGTGGTCGGAACGCTGCATCCCTATGGTGCCGCCTGTGTAGGCAATGTAGATGGACTTCTTCACACCCTCTCCTCTCTCTGGACTGGAAACCGGCAAATCAAACAGGGCTCAACCGATACAGCCCCCGTCCTTCAGATGGTGCGGGCGGGCTCAATATCGGTCATCAGCAGACCTCTTGAGGGTCTGTGTCCTCCCGTGGGGGCGGAACCGGGCGAATTATAAAGAGTGCCGCTGCAAATGACAGCCGCAGCAGCATTGTTGCGATCCGGAGCACACTCGGCGAGGCAGTTTTAAATGCCATGTTAACACCATGTTTTAATCATTAATGTGACATATGTGGATGTACTTGGTGTTTTTTGCTAGTATCCGGCGGATTTTTCACAAATCTCATCTGGACGCCCGACGAACACGGGCTCGTGTCGACCCCCTCTTTTGCAGAGGGACGGGGCTGCGGCCCCTCTGTCACTGGCGCGTTCGCCACTCTGTTTCATCCCGGCTGGATCCGTGAGTCTTTCTCGCCAAAGACACAGCCGATCAACATGGGAGCACTGAATGCTACAACTTGATGCCTACGCCACCCTGGTCGCCGCGACCCTGGTGCTGCTGCTTGGCCGCCTGCTGGTCAACAAGATAGGACCCCTGCGCACTTTCAACATCCCCAAACCCGTGGCCGGTGGCCTGGTGGTTGCCCTGGTGCTGCTGGTGCTGCGTTCCACCCTGCAGATCGAACTGCAATTTGATACCAGCCTGCAGACGGCCCTGATGCTGACCTTCTTCGCCTCCATCGGCCTCTCCGCCGATCTGGGCAGCCTCAAGCGCGGCGGCAAGGCGGTGGCCACCTTCCTGCTGGTGGTCACCGGCCTGCTGCTGGTGCAGAACAGCCTGGGGGTGGGTCTGGCCACCCTGCTGGGGCTGGATCCCCACATGGGGCTGCTGGCCGGCTCCATCACCCTCTCCGGCGGCCACGGCACCGGGGCGGCCTGGGGCTCCATCTTCACCGAGAAGTACGGCGTGCAATCCGCCGCCGAGCTGGCGATTGCCTGTGCCACCTTCGGCCTGGTGCTGGGGGGCCTCATCGGCGGCCCGGTTGCCCGTTATCTGGTGAAGAAGGTGCAGGTGCCCGGTGAGGAGCACAACCGTGACGGCGCCCCCCAGGGCTTCGAAATGCCGGACATGGAGCGCCCGCTCACCACCTTCAGCCTGATCGAGACTCTGGCACTCATCGCCATCAGCCTGAAAGGGGGCGAAATGCTGGCCCTCTACCTCAAGGGCGGCGTCTTCGAGTTGCCGATCTTCGTCTGCGTGCTGTTCGTCGGCGTGCTGCTGCGCAACCTGCTCACCCTGCTCAACTGGCACGAAGTGAGCGACCGTGAGGTCTCCCTGCTCGGCAACGTCAGCCTGTCGCTCTTCCTCGCCATGGCGCTGATGAGCCTCAAGCTGTGGGAGCTGGCAAGCCTGGCCCTGCCCATCTTCATACTGCTGGCCGTGCAGACGGTGGCCATGGCGCTCTACGCCATCTTCGTCACCTTCCGGGTCATGGGGCGCAACTATGATGCGGCCGTGCTGGCGGCGGGTCACTGCGGCTTCGGCCTCGGCGCCACCCCCACTGCCATTGCCAACATGCAGGCCATCACCCAGCGCTTCGGCCCCTCCCACCTGGCCTTCCTGGTGGTGCCCATGGTCGGTGCCTTCTTCATCGACATCATCAACGCCGTGGTGATCAAGCTGTTCCTGGCCCTGCCCTTCCTGTGATCCCGGACGCAGGCCCCGTATGACAGAGCCCACCTTGCGGTGGGCTCTTTGCTTGCTGGCCCCTGGACGCTGCCCCGACCCCCACCAAGGGGCCGACGGCAGGCAACAAAAAGCCCCGCACCAAGGTGCGGGGCTTTTTACTGACGCCACGGTAGGTAGGACTGCGGCCTGACCTTTCCTTACAGAATGAAGGCCAACACCAGCTGGTTCAAATTGCGGCCTGACCTTCCTTACAAAATGAAGGTCGACACCTGCTGGTTCAGGTTGGTGGCACGCCCCTTGAGGTTGTGCGCCTGATCCAGGTCGCGCATGGCGGAAGCGGTGATCTCGTCGCTCACATCCTTGATGGCGGTGGTGTTCTGGGTTATTTCACCGGTCACCTGGGTCTGCTCCTCGGCGGCGGTGGCGATCTGGCCCGCCATGTCGGAGATGAGGCTGACGGCCTGGGTGATCTCCTCCAGAGCCGCAGCGGCAGCGTCAGCATCCTTCACGCTGTTGTCCGCCAACCCCTGGCTGGTCTGCATCAGGCTCACCGCGCGGGCCGTGGTCTGTTGCAGGGTTTCGATGGTGGACTGGATCTCCTGGGTGGAATCCTGGGTACGGCGCGACAGCACCCGCACCTCGTCCGCCACCACGGCGAAACCGCGACCCTGTTCACCGGCCCGGGCCGCTTCAATGGCCGCGTTCAGCGCCAGCAGGTTGGTCTGCTCGGCGATGCCCTGGATGGTGGAGAGGATGCCGGAGATGGCCTGGGCGTGACGGCTCAGCTCACCGATGACGCCGGTCGCCTGCCCCACTTCCTCGGCCAGGTTGTTGATGGATTGGCGAGTCTGGTTCACCAGGATCTTGCCCTGTTCACTGCTCTGGGCGGATTGCTGGGCGGCGGCAGCGGTGTTCTCGGCGTTGCCCGCGATCTCCATGGTGGCACTCGCCATCTCGGTGACGGCGGTGGCGACCATGGTCACCTCCTGTTGCTGGCGCTGCAGCTCTTCCACCGCGGCCTGGTTGGTCACCAGACTGCGTTCGGCATCGGCGTTCAGCTCGTTGGCAAGCTGACGGATGTTGGCGATGAGCTGATGCTGGCTGCCCACGAAGCGGTTGAAGCTGCCGGCGAGCTGGCCCACTTCGTCATTGGCGTCGATCTTGATACGCTGGGTCAGATCGCCGTTACCGTCGGCGATGCGGGCCAGGGCCTGGGACACCTTGGTGAGGGGACCGAGCAGCAGGCTGACCAGCCAGGAGATGGCGAGGATGCTGCCCACCAGCACCAGCAGGGCCAGGCCGAGCTGGGTCATCAGCAGGGAGGAGAGCGGCGCCTCCAGGGTGCTCTTGTCCAGTACCAGCACCAGCTCCCAGTCGGTGTCCGGAATGTCCGTCGCCCACAGCAGCTTGTCACGCCCCTCGTTGTCGAAGAAAGCAGGCACCAGACTGTTGCTCGCCTTGCTCTGATCGATCAGGGCATTGGTCAGATCGTTGTCGATCTCGCTGGCCGGCTTCATCGCCTTGGCCGCATCCTTGTAGGCGATGACGGTGCCATCCTTGTGCATCAGGATGGCGAAGCCGTCCGCTGGCAGCTTCATCTTGGTGATGTCATCCACCAGGGAGGCGATGGAGAGATCCCCCCCCACCACGCCGCCCTGGGCAGGCTGGGCCAGGGTCACCACCAGAATGTTGTAGGCCACGTCAAGGTAGGGTTTGGTGACGATCATGCCGCCCTTGGCCATGGCTTCCTGATACCAGCCACGGGAGCGGGGATCGTAACCGTCGCGGTTGATGGAGGGGTCGGAGTCGTTCATCTTGCCGCTGCCCTCACCGAAATAGGTGAGCTGGAAACGGCCGGACACCTGGGCCTGTTGCAGGGCGTTGAGGGGCTCGGCACCGGCCTTGTTGCCAAGGGCCTGGATGACGTCACGACGGGCGGCAAGCCAGTCGCTGACGCTGGCGGCCTGCTGGCTGCCAAGGCGCTGCACCTGTTCCTGACTGCCTTGCAGCAGCATGGACTTCTGGCTGGTGTAGCTCTGCCAGGAGAGCAGCAGGATCACCAGTGACAAGGCGATGACCACAGACAACAGTATCTTCTGCTTGAGTGATAGGTTTTTCATCGTGTTTTCTTCTTGTGGGGGTCGGGAACAGGATCAATCGGGAGTGCGTGGCACTGTGTGTTGTTAGCGGCCAATCTGCGCAAAACTGAAGCGGAGAATGGCGTGAGTGACGATATTTTACGCGGAAATTTTAAAAATGCTGCGGAAAATTGGAGCAGGAAAAAGAGCGGGGCCAGCCAACCCTGTTTATTCCTTCTGCAATTGGCTAGAATATCCCGTTTTTAAATCACATCGACCCCGAGAGTTTTCACGATGTTTGAAGTCAATCCTGTATTAAACAAGCTTAAGGAGCTGTCTGAGAGGACCGAGCTGCTTAGGGGGTACCTTTGACTATGACGCCAAGAAAGAGCGTCTAGAAGAGGTCAATGCCGAGCTGGAACAGCCGGATGTCTGGAACGAACCCGAGCGCGCACAGGCGCTGGGCAAGGAGCGCGTCTCCCTGGAGAACGTCGTCAGCACCATCGATACCCTGACCCAGGGCGTCGATGACGTCGAGATGCTGGTCAGCCTGGCCGTCGAAGGCGAAGACGAAGAGACCTTCAACGAAGCCGTGGTCGAAGCGGACGAGCTGGAGGCCAAGCTGGTGGATCTCGAGTTCCGTCGCATGTTCTCCGGTCAGCACGACGGTTCCGACTGCTACATCGACATCCAGTCCGGTTCCGGTGGCACCGAGGCCCAGGACTGGGCCAACATGGTGCTGCGCATGTACCTGCGCTGGGGCGATGCCCACGGCTACAAGCCCGAGCTCATCGAGTGCTCCGAGGGCGACGTGGCCGGCATCAAGTCCGCCACCATCAAGTTCACCGGCGAGTATGCCTTCGGCTGGCTGCGCACCGAGACCGGCGTGCACCGCCTGGTACGCAAGTCGCCGTTCGATTCCGGCGGCCGTCGCCACACCTCGTTCTGCTCCGTGTTCGTCTACCCCGAGATCGATGATGACATCGAGATCGAGATCAACCCGGCTGATCTTCGCATCGACGTCTACCGCGCCTCCGGTGCCGGTGGTCAGCACGTCAACCGGACCGAGTCCGCGGTGCGTATCACCCACGTGCCGACCGGCGTGGTGGTGCAGTGCCAGAACGACCGTTCCCAGCACAAGAACAAAGATCAGTGTATGAAGCAGTTGAAGGCCAAGCTCTACGAGCTGGAAATTCAAAAGCAGAACGCTGAGAAGCAAGCCCTCGAAGAGACCAAGTCTGACATCGGCTGGGGCAGCCAGATCCGCTCCTACGTACTGGATGATTCCCGTATCAAGGATCTGCGCACCGGCGTCGAAACCCGCAATACCCAATCGGTACTCGACGGCGACTTGGACAAGTTTATCGAAGCCAGCCTGAAATCAGGCCTGTAAACAGAGCAGCAGGAATCACCATGTCTGAACAAACCACCACCCCGGAAGTCGACCAGACTCTCGAACTGAACAACGAGATGCTTGAGCGTCGCTCCAAGCTGGCCGCCTTGCGCGCCCAGGGCAACCCCTTCCCCAACGATTTCCGTCGTGACAGCCTCTCCGGCGATCTGCACGCCGAATTCGGCGACAAGAGCAATGACGAGCTGGTCGCCCTGGGTAAACAGGTGAAGATTGCCGGTCGCATCATGACCCGCCGGATCATGGGCAAGGCGTCTTTCGCGACCCTGCAGGACATGGCTGGCAAGATCCAGATCTACGTGACCCGTGACGACCTGCCGGAAGGCTTCTACAACGAGCAGTTCAAGAAGTGGGATCTGGGTGACATCGTCGGTGTCGAGGGCACCCTGTTCCGCACCAACGCCGGTGAGCTCTCCGTACACGTCTCCACCATCCGCCTGCTGACCAAGGCCCTGCGCCCGCTGCCCGAGAAGCACAAGGGTCTGACCGACCAGGAAGCCCGCTGCCGCCAGCGTTACCTGGACCTGATCGCCAACGAAGAGTCCCGCAAGACCTTCGTGACCCGCACCAAGGTGGTGGCAGGCATTCGCAAGTTCCTGAATGACAAGCGCTTCATGGAAGTGGAAACCCCCATGATGCAAGTCATCCCGGGTGGCGCCTCCGCACGTCCCTTCATCACCCACCACAATGCGCTGGACATCGACATGTACCTGCGTATCGCTCCGGAACTCTATCTGAAGCGTCTGGTGGTCGGTGGTTTCGAGCGTGTCTACGAGATCAACCGCAACTTCCGCAACGAAGGCATCTCCGTTCGCCATAACCCCGAGTTCACCATGCTCGAGTTCTATATGGCCTACGCCGATTACATCGATCTGATGGATCTCACCGAAGAGATGCTGCGCACTCTGGCGCAAGACATCCTGGGCGACACCAGGATCCGTTACGCCAAAGAGGGCGAAGAGGGCCTGACCATCGATTTCGGTCAGCCGTTCCAGCGCCTCTCCATGGTCGACTCCATCCTGAAGTACAACCCGGGTGTGACCCGTGACGATCTGGCCACTCTTGAGAAGGCCACCGCCGTCGCCAAGGGTCTGAAGATCGAGCTGATGAAGAGCTGGGAGCTGGGCCACGTGATCACCGCGATCTTCGAAGAGACCGTGGAACACATGCTGCTGCAACCGACCTTCATCACCGAGTACCCGGCCGCCGTCTCCCCGCTGGCCCGCCGCAACGACCAGAACCCGGACGTCACCGACCGCTTCGAATTCTTCATCGGCGGCCGCGAGCTGGCCAACGGCTTCTCCGAGCTGAACGATGCGGAAGATCAGGCCGAGCGCTTCCAGGCCCAGGTTGACCAGAAAGCCGCAGGCGATGACGAAGCCATGTTCTACGACGCCGACTTCGTCACCGCGCTGGAGCACGGTCTGCCGCCGACCGCCGGTCAGGGTATCGGTATCGACCGTCTGGTGATGCTGTTCACCAACAGCCACACCATCCGCGACGTCATCCTGTTCCCGGCCTTGCGTCCACAAAAGTAAGCGCCGCAGAAACAGGGCCGCAGCAAAACGCTGCCGTCCATGGCAATCAAAACGCCCCGCAATTGCGGGGCGTTTTTTATGCAGAAGTCACACTGTGACGAGCGGTCATCGGTCCGCTGGTGCGACAGGCGGCAGCAGCCACTCCCCCTGCCACAGGGTCAGTGCCCGGCCCGCCATCAGCACCCGCTCCTCCTGCAATTCCAGCCTGAGATCCCCACCCCGGGCCGAGATCTGGCGGGCCCGCAATTGCCGTTTGCCGAGCCGCTCGGCCCAGAAGGGCACCAGGGCGCAGTGGTTGGAGCCGGTCACCGGATCCTCGTCCACTCCGACCCAGGGGGCGAAGTAGCGGGAGACGAAGTCGTCCTCCTTCCGGCTCGATGGCGCCGTCACCATGATCCCCCGGCCCGGCAGAGCCCGCAGGGCGTGAAAATCGGGGGTGAGCGCGCGGACCTCTTCCTCGCTGGCGAGCTCAAGCAGGAACTTGGCCCCGGCCGCCAGGGTTTGCAGCGGCCGGCAACCGACCGCAGCCCCATAGGCCGGATCCAGAATGAGCGGCGCCAGGGCAATGCGCGGAAAATCGAGCCAGATCCACTCCCCTTCCCGCCGGGCAACCAACTCGCCGCTGCGGGTCGCGAAGCGGATGGGCTGAGCTTCGGCCACCTCCCCCGTCTGCCACAGCACATGGGCCGCCGCCAGGGTGCCATGGCCGCACAAGTCCACCTCCACTTGCGGGGTGAACCAGCGCAATCCGTAATGCCCCTCTCCCAGTTGGGTCAGAAAGGCGCTCTCAGAGAGGTTGAACTCCGCCGCCATGGCCTGCAGCTCGGCGTCGGGCCGCGCTTCCCCCAGCACCACCACGGCGGGGTTGCCTGCGAAGGGGTGATGGCTGAAGGCGTTGACATGAAAGAGACGGGACATGGTTGCTCCTTGGGGCATGAGAGATCCCCGGGACAGGGGGCTCGGCAAGGCCATTTTTATATCACGGGCGCCCCGGGGCTGAGATGGATTTTGGCTTTATAAATTCATAAATCGCATAAAGAAGATATTTTTATTCTTTGTTGTTATTCATTACACCCCTTACCCTGACCAAAAATCAGACCATGGAAGACATGTGTGATGCCATTGACAGCCCCCACCCTGAGCCCGCTCTCTGACGAACAGCAGCGCCAGCTCAACCAAGTTCTCACCACCCTCAATACCCAGCAACTGGCCTGGGTCAGCGGTTATCTCTACGGCCTCTCCCAGGCGGGCGTCCAACCCGTGGCGAGCGCAGGTGCAGAAGTCGCGGCTCCCGGCGGCAGCCTGACCATTCTCTATGGCTCCCAGACCGGGAATGCCAAGGGCGTGGCCAGCGCCATCAAGGCCCAGGCCGAGGCCCGCGGCCTGCCGGTGACCCTCACCTCCATGGCGGACTACAAACCCAAGCAGCTCAAGAAAGAGAGCCACCTGCTGGTGGTAGTGAGCACTTACGGGGAGGGGGAGCCCCCCGAGAGCGCCGTCGATCTGTTCGAGCAGCTCAAAAAGGGCAAGGTCGGCAAGCTGGAAGGGCTCAAGTTTGCCGTGCTGGGGCTGGGTGACAGCTCCTATGAGTTCTTCTGCCAGACCGGCAAGGATTTCGATGGTTTCCTCGCCAAAGCGGGGGCAGAGCGCATCCATGAGCTAGCTAGCCTCGATGTGGATTATCAGGATGCCGCCAAGGCCTGGGGCGAGCAGGCCGTTGCGGCGGTCGCCGCCACCCTCTCTGCCGGCGCCGCGACCGCCAGCGTGGCGGGCTCGGTGCAGGCCGCCGTCGGCCACAGCCAGTACAACAAGGAGAACCCCTTCCCCGCCAGACTCTCGGTGAACCAGAAGATCACCGGCCGCGACTCCACCAAGGACATCCGCCACATCGAGATCAACCTGGAAGAGTCCGGCATCACCTACCAGCCGGGGGACGCGCTCGGCATCTGGTTCGACAACGACGCCGATCTCGTGGGGGAAGTGCTGGCCCTGACCGGTCTGACCGGTGATGAGGCCACCCCCCATGGCAGCCTGCGCGAGGCGCTGACCCGTCACTACGAGCTGACCCGGCTGCACGGGGGCCTGATCACTGGCCTCGCCGAGATCACGGACAACGCGGCGCTCAAAGATCTGGCCGGTGACAAGGCCCAGGTCAACGCCCTGGTGGCCAGCGCCCAGGTGGTGGACGTACTGAAACGCTTCCCGGCTTCCTTGAGTGCCGATCAACTGATCGCACTGCTGCGCCCCCTCACCCCCCGCCTCTACTCCATCGCCTCCGCCCAGAGCGAGGTGGAAGAAGAGGTGCACCTGACCGTCGGCGTGGTCCGCTACCGCCAAGAAGATGGCACAGTGCGAAGCGGCGGCGCCTCCTCCTATCTGGCGGACCGTCTGCCGGAAGATGCCGAGGTCCGGGTCTTCGTGGAGCACAACGACAACTTCCGACTGCCCGCCAATCCCGACACCCCCGTCATCATGGTGGGCCCGGGCACCGGCATTGCCCCGTTCCGCGCCTTCCTGCAGGAGCGGGAAGCACAGGGGGCAGAGGGCAAGAACTGGCTCTTCTTCGGCAATCCACACTTTACCCAGGATTTCCTCTATCAAGTGGAGTGGCAGCGTTATGTGAAATCGGGCCTGCTGTCCAAGATCTCCCTGGCCTTCAGCCGGGATCAGGCCAACAAGATTTATGTGCAGGACCGCCTGCGCGAGGCAGGGCTTGAGCTCTACCAGTGGCTGGAAGCAGGCGCTCACTTCTATGTGTGTGGCGACGCCAACCACATGGCGAAGGATGTGCAGGAAGCCCTGCTGGAAGTGATTGCGGAACACGGCCACAAGAGCCGTGAGGAAGCAGAAGAGTATCTGAGCGAATTGCGTCGTGCCAAACGTTATCAAAGGGATGTCTATTGATGAGCAAACAACTTATTCCGGGACCGGTCGAAGGGCCGCTGGCTGACAACGAACGCCTCAAGCGCGAGAGCAACTTCCTGCGCGGCACCATCGCCGAAGATCTGCAGGACCCGCTCACCGGCGGCTTCAACGGCGACAACTTCCAGCTGATCCGCTTCCACGGCATGTATCAGCAGGATGACCGCGACATCCGCCCGGAGCGCGCCGCCCAGAAGCTGGAGCCCCTGCACAACGTCATGCTGCGCGCCCGCCTGCCCGGCGGCATCATCACCCCGGCCCAGTGGCAGGTGATCGACAAGTTCGCCGAAGAACACAGCATGTACGGCAGCATCCGCCTGACCACCCGCCAGACCTTCCAGTTCCACGGGGTACTGAAGCGCGACATCAAGCTGATGCACCAGACCCTCAACAGCACAGGTATCGACTCCATCGCCACCGCGGGGGACGTGAACCGCAACGTGCTCTGCACGAGCAACCCGGTGGAGTCCGAGTTGCACCAGGAGGCCTACGAGTGGGCCAAGAAGATCTCCGAGCACCTGCTGCCCAAGACCCGCGCCTACGTGGAGATCTGGCTGGATGGCGAGAAGCTGGGGGGTGACGAGGAGCCGATCCTGGGCTCCAACTACCTGCCGCGCAAATTCAAGACAACCGTGGTCATCCCGCCCCACAACGATGTGGACATCCACGCCAACGATCTCAACTTCGTGGCCATTGCCGATCACGGCAAGCTGGTGGGCTTCAACGTGCTGGTGGGGGGCGGTCTGGCCATGACCCACGGCGACACCACCACCTATCCGCGCAAGGCGAGCGACTTTGGCTTCATTCCGCTCTCCCACGTGCTGGAGGTGGCGGCCGCCGTGGTCAGCACCCAGCGCGACTGGGGCAACCGGGTCAACCGCAAGAACGCCAAGACCAAGTACACCCTTGAACGGGTGGGGGTCGAGGCCTTCAAGGCCGAGGTGGAGAATCGCGCCGGCATCCAGTTCGGGCCGGTTCACCCCTATGAATTCACCAGTCGTGGCGATCGCTTCGGCTGGGTGGAGGGGATCGACGGCAAGCACCACCTGACCCTGTTTATCGAGAACGGCCGCCTGCTGGACTTCCCGGGCAAGCCCCTCAAGACCGGCATGCTGGAGATCGCCAAGGTGCATCAGGGGGACTTCCGCCTCACCGCCAACCAGAACCTCATCATCGCGGGCGTGCCTGCCGGCGAGAAGGCACGCATTGAGGCGCTGGCGCGCCAGTACGGTCTGCTGGATGACGGCGTGAGCGAGCAGCGCAAGCAGTCCATGGCCTGTGTGGCCCTGCCTACCTGCCCCCTGGCAATGGCCGAGGCCGAGCGCATGCTGCCTGCCTTCGTCACCGACATCGAGGGGCTGCTGGCCAAGCACGGCCTGGCGGATGACGCCATCATCTTCCGGGTCACCGGCTGCCCCAACGGCTGCGGCCGCGCCATGCTGGCGGAAGTGGGTCTGGTGGGCAAGGCGCCGGGTCGCTACAACCTGCACCTGGGGGGCAACCTCGAGGGGACCCGCATCCCGCGCCTGCACCTGGAGAACATCACCGAGCCGCAGATCCTGGCCGAACTGGACGCCCTGATCGGCCGCTGGGCGAGCGAGCGCAACCCGGACGAGTGCTTCGGCGATTTTGTCATTCGCGCCGGGATCATCGCCCCGGTTATCGACTCCGCGAGGGACTTCTATGCAGCCTGAACAGACTGATACAGCCCGGCTGGCGCGCACCGCCGACGGCCGGCTCGACCTCGACGCCCTGCTGGCCCTGGGCCGGGAGGAGCAGGTCGAGGCGCTGGCCCCCCTCAACCGGGAGCTGGACGCCATGAGCGCCCCCGAGCGGGTGCGCTGGGCCCTGGCCAACCTGCCGGGGGAGCATGTGCTGTCGTCGAGTTTCGGCATCCAGGCGGCGCTCATGCTGCACCTGGTGAGCCGCGAGCGGGCCGACGTGCCCGTGGTGCTGACCGACACCGGTTATCTCTTCCCCGAGACCTACCGTTTCATCGACGAGCTGACCGAGCGTCTCGCGCTCAACCTCAAGATCTACCGGGCCGAACTCAGCCCGGCCTGGCAGGAGGCCCGCTTCGGCCTCCTGTGGGAGCAGGGGGTGGAGGGGATCACCCGCTACAACCAGCTCAACAAGGTGGAGCCCATGGACCGCGCCCTGAACGAGCTGGGTGCCCGCACCTGGTTCTCGGGCCTGCGCCGTGAGCAGTCCGGCAGCCGGGGCAAGCTGCCGGTGCTGGCCATCCAGCGCGGTCGCTTCAAGTTCCTGCCGGTGATCGACTGGAGCAACAAGGACGTCTTCTACTACTTCAAGGAGTTCGACCTCCCCTACCACCCGCTGTGGGAGCAGGGCTACCTCTCGGTCGGCGACGTGCACACCACCGCCAAGTGGGAGCCCGGCATGAGCGAGGAGCAGACCCGCTTCTTCGGCCTCAAGCGCGAGTGCGGCCTGCATGAGGAAGGTGGCGAGAGCGACGGCTCCGGCATCTGATCCCCCGGCCCGGCCATGTGCTGCGCCCGCCCACAAAAAAACGCCCGGCAACTGCCGGGCGTTTTTCTTTGCGCAAAAGGGTGATGTAACGCCCTTCATTACATGGCGGCAGCGCGCGCCTGATTCAGCCAGTCGTTCACCAGTGCCTCGTGGCCCTTGAGCCAGGCGTCGGCATGACGCTCCACGTCCGCCGGCTTGTTCTGCCCCTTGTTCATCAGGCCGTTCTGCACGTTGATGTCATTGAGCGGCAGCTTGACGATGGAGAAGAGCTTGGCGGCGGCCGGATTGGCCTCGGCAAACCGCTTGTTGGCAACGATATGCATGGTGTTCACCGCAAAGCCGTAGTTCTTGCCGTTCGGCAAACGGGTCTTGGCCGCATCCGGGGCGTCGGCGGGGACTTCCAGCCACACCACATCCTTGCCCGGCACCAGTTCGCTGCTGAGCCAATAGGGGGTCCAGGTGTAATAGAGCACCGGCTTGCCGGCCTGGTAGCGAGCCAGGGTATCGGCGATCAGCGCCGCGTAGTTGCCCTGCTTGTGGGCCACCGTGGGGGTCAGACCAAAGGCGTCGAGGTGATGGTTGATCGCCCCCTCGCAGCCCCAGCCGGGGTTGCAACCGATGAGGTCGGCCTTGCCGTCGCCATCCCCGTCAAACAGCGCCGCCACCTCGGGATCCTTGAGCTGGCCCAGGTTGGTGATGCCGTATTGGGTCGCGGTCTTCTTGTCGATGAGGTACCCCTGGGCGGCACCGGCCACATAGGTGCCCTCACGGAAGAACACCTTGTCGCCCCCCGCCTGCTCGTACTTGTTGTCCTGCAGCGGCACCCAGTTGAACGCGAGGAAGGTGCCGTCTCCCTGGGCCACCGAGGCATAAGCCACGTTGTAGTCCACCTCCTGGGCGGGCTGGACATCGTAACCCAGACGCGCCATCAGCTTGCTCACCAGCAGGCTCTGGAAGGCCTCTTCCGGCAAGGAGCTCTGCAGGGGCTGAACGCGAACCCCCTCCCCCGGCAACTCGGCGCTGGCCATGGCGAGCGGGCTCAGCAGTTGGGCACTCAGCAGCAATGTGCCCAGGGTCAATCCTTTGGTGATCGGTCTCATGCGTTTACTCCTTTGTAATCAATTTTCTTGTCACGGCCGGCCAGGCGCAGCAGCAGGGCGGCGGGGCCGTGCTGATACCAGCGGCCGGTACGGGTGCGATCCGGTTGCCCCATCGCCTGGGTGAGGCGGTCGAGCACGATGGCCAGCAGCACGATGCCGAGGCCGCCGATGGAGGCGAGCCCCATGTCGAGCCGGCCGATGCCGCGCAGCACCATCTGGCCGAGGCCCCCCACCGCGATCATGGAGGCGATCACCACCATGGAGAGCGCCAGCATCAGGGTCTGGTTGACCCCGGCCATGATGGTGGGCATGGCGAGCGGCAGTTGTACCTTGAACAGCAACTGGGAGGGGCTGGCACCGAACGAGTGGGCCGCCTCCACCAGATCCGTGGGCACCTGGCGAATACCCAGCATGGTGAGCCGGATCATGGGCGGCAGGGCGAAGATGACGGTCACCACCACCCCGGGCACGTTGCCGATGCCAAACAGCATCACGATGGGGATGAGGTAGACGAACGCCGGGGTGGTCTGCATGGCATCCAGCAGCGGCCGGGTCCAGGTGGAGAGCCGCTCGCTGCGGGCCAGCAGGATGCCGGTGGGCAACCCCAGCAGCACACAGAAGAACAGCGAGGTCAACACCAGGGACAGGGTCACCATGGCATCGGACCAGGCCCCGATGAGCCCGATCCCCACAAGAGATACGAGCGTGCCGAGCGCCATGCGGCCGTTCACCAGTTGCCAGGCAAGCAGGGCCAGGAGCCCCATCATCAGGGTGGAGGGCACCGTCTGCAGCAGATGGGTCATGGCGTTCAGGGTCAGCTCCACCGGTGCGCGGATCAGCTGGAACAGCGGCCGCAGGTTCTCCACCAGCCAGCCGATGCCCCCTTCCACCCAGGTATCCAGCGGCACCAGCGCCTGCTGGAAGGGATCCAGCCAGTCGATGGCGGTTGTGGTGTCGGCGGCTTCGATCTGGTTCTGCCAGTCGGTCGCCTCAGTGTCGGTACTGCCCCAGGGATCGGACACCTCGGCGGACGCAGGCGAGCTCCAGGGGTCTGCCGCCACCTCATCGGCCCGCAGGGAAGGGCTCGCCAGCAGCACCAGGGCCAGCAGCCCGCTCAGCAAGAAATGGGGATTCATCAGCTTCATGCCGGAGTACTCCTGTCCAGGGTGTTGAGCAGATTGGCCTTGGAGATGAGGCCGAGGTAAGTGCCATCCTCCTCGACCACGGGCACCTGACAGGGAGCGGCCGCCACCTGGCTGATCAGTTCATTGAGGGCGGTGTCCGCCAGGATGGGCTGGATGTCCGCCAGCAGCGCCTGCTCCAGGCTGCCTTTGGCCCTTACCGCCTGACCGAGCGACTCCACCGAGACGACCCCGAGGAAGCGGCGGCTGCGATCCACCACGTAGCCGAACTCCCGCTCAAGCTCCTTGAGCTGGCGCAGGGCGTTGCCCGGCCCGTCGGTGGTGTGTTTCTTGATGAGGGGCACCTGCTTGCGGCTGGCCACGTCGCGGGCGCTGAACACATGGGCCAGATCCACCCCGCGAAAGAAGGCGCGCACATAGTCGTTGGCGGGCTGGTTCAGGATCTCGTCCGGGGTGCCCACCTGCACCAGCTGGCCATCCTGCATGATGGCGATGCGATCGCCGATGCGCATCGCCTCGTCCAGATCGTGGGAGATGAAGACGATGGTGCGCTGCTGACTGGCCTGCAGCTTGAGCAGCTCGTCCTGCATCTCGGTGCGGATCAGGGGATCCAGCGCGGAGAAAGCTTCGTCCATCAGCAGAATGTCGGGGTCATTGGCAAGGGCCCGGGCCAGCCCGACCCGCTGCTTCATGCCGCCGGAGAGGGCATCCGGATAAGCCTCTATCCACTGTCCCAGCCCCACCTGATGGAGCGCCTGACGGGCGCTCTGCTGGCGCTCCGCCAGCGGTACACCGGCCAGCTCCAGCCCGAAGGCGGTATTTTCCAGCACACTCAGGTGCGGCATCAGGGCGAAGGACTGGAATACCATGCTGATCTTCTTGCGACGCACCTGGCGCAGCTCGCGCTCCGAGATAGCGGCGATGTCCTCGCCATCGATCAGCACCTGGCCGCGGGTCGGCTCGATCAGCCGGTTGAAGAGACGCACCAGGGTGGACTTGCCCGAACCGGAGAGGCCCATCACCACGAAGATCTCCCCTTCGTTGATGGCCAGATTGACATCCTGGACCCCCAGGGTCTGCCCGGTTTTTTGCAGGATACTGGCGCGATCATGCCCTTTCGCCAGCAGTTTGAACGCTTTATCCGGCTGATCGCCGAAAATTTTGTAGAGGGATTTGACCTCGAGTTTGACTGTCATATTGTCCTTTTTTCTTGGCCGACGCTTTGCCTGGCAAACCGTCGAACGTGAGCCAATTACTTTTAACACTAAGCAATTTCACACCCAAACAAAAGAACCAATTGAAGCCAACCTAGAAAGGTTAAATTTAACTCATTGATTTTTATTGGTTATTTTCATTCATAAAAATCCATTAAATCACGATAAAAACGCCTATAACAGACAGGGTCGCCACAGTAGCGATGCACTTTCAGCACATTTCATTAATGATTAAAAGGCGTTAGCAGCAGGCGAAAAGAGAGAGTGGGGACGACTGCGCCCATCGGAGCGATGAATGGCCCATTCATTACATAACTAATCATTTTAATGTCACGCATTCTGGATATTGCTTCAGGCATCTTCAGCCATGTCGGTTCAGCGCTCTTCTCTTTGCGGCAACAGGGCACAAAAAAGCCCCCGGCTGTCGCAAGGGGCTCTTCATGGCATCAGAGGGCTCAGCGCCGCTGCCAGGTCTCGAAACAGTAGGGGTGGGGGTTCTTCTCGTCAGGCTGATGTAACTCGCGCTCGATGCAGGACCAGTCGCCCTCGTCGAAGGCCGGGAAACGGGTATCCCCCTCCACCGCCAGATCGATGCGGGTCAGATAGAGCCTGTCGGCCCGTGGCAGCAGCTGGCCGTAGAGATGCCCCCCCCCGATCACCATCAGCTCCGCGACGTCACTATCCGCCAGCAGGGCCAGTGCGGCCTCCACCGAGTCGATAACCTCCACGCCGTCGGCCCGGTAGTCGGGATTGCGGCTGATCACCAGATTGCGACGGCCTGGCAGCGGCCGTCCGATGGACTCGAAGGTCTTGCGCCCCATCAGCACCGGCTTGCCCAGGGTGACCCGCTTGAAGTGGGCCAGATCCGCCGGCAGGTGCCAGGGCATCTGGTTGTCCAGGCCGATCACCCTGTCCTGGGCCATGGCGGCAATCATGGAAATCATCATGGGGTCAACCTCTCGCACCGTCGTCAGATAATGGGGCGGTTACGGTACACGACCAGAGAGGGGATCGCCAAACCGAAACTCAGGGCCCCCACGATAAAGAGCGCCTTGAGGCCGTTCTCCACCGCGCTCTGAAGCAGCTCCATGGTCACCCCGGAGATATTGAGCTCCACGATGGCGATCATGGTCTTGAACGCATAGCTGCCCGGGATCATGGGGATGATGGAGGCAACGCTGAACACCGGGCGCGGTGCCAGCAGGCGGCGCGACCAGTAGACACAGACAAAGCCGACCGTGGTCGCCGCTGCCAGGGTGGCCCACTCGATGGGCATGCCGTAGTGGATGAGCAGGGTACGCAGGCTGTGGGCCAAGGCGCCCCCCATGGCGCAATATTTGAGCATCCGTGGCGGCACGTTGAACAGCATGGCAAAGCCCACCGCCGGAATGGCCGACCAGAAGGCATCCTTGGCCAGCAGCCAGAGCAGTTCCATCATACCTTCCCCCCCCAGATACCGGTCACCGACATGGCGAGCATGATCCCGATATGGTTCCACGCGCTGATGGATAGCCGGTTTGCCCCGATCAACAGGGTCGATACAACGTCAAAGATCTTCATACTTTCCACCCCCAGATGCCGGTCACCGACATGGCGAGAATGATCCCTATGGCTGCGCTGATGGTCAGCAGTGTCGCCGTGCCCCAGCGGGCCAGCCCCATGTTGAAGTAACCCTTCACCATGTCGGAGACCGCATTGATGAGCGGGAACCCCGGCACCAGCAGCAACACGCTGGCGGCCATGGCGAGATAGGGTTGTTCGCCCCAGCCGAAGAAGGTGGCGCTGGAGGCGAGCAGGGTGGCGATGAAACCGGTGGCGGCAAAGTTGATGAGGGGACTGTGGTGATGGCGGGCAATGAGCTGGCGCACCCGCATGGCGACCGAGGCCGAGCAGCAGGTCACCAGGAAGATGGGCCAGTCACCGCCAAACAGCAGGCTGAAGGCACCGCAGGAGAGCCCCACCATGGGCACCACCAGCCAGGGGTGATAGTGGAACGGCGTGATGGCCTCGAGGCGCTGACGTACCTCGCGCGCGCCGATAAGCGACTTTTCCGTCATGATGCAGATGCGCTGGATTTCGCACACCACCTGCATGTTGATGCCGTGCTCCCGCACCCGGCGGGTGGTGGTGACGCAACTGCCCTGGTAGAGGCTGGTGAGGACGATGGCGCTGGAAGAGATGGCCATCTCGACGCTCTCCAGCCCGAGCGCCATGCCCAGGCGGACCGTGGTCTGCTCGATGATGCGGCTCTCCGCCCCAAACTGGGCCAGCATCTGGCCCGCCTTGACGATGATCCGGGTGATCTCCGTCTGCTGCTCTCGCGACAGCACCCTTCCTGGTGTGATGCTTCTCATGATCCCTTTGAGTCATAGCAAGATGAAATGTGTCTGGATATTACCCCAAAATAAATACACCTTCATCCATCTCTATCGGACTGCGGGCACTGGTCACTATTATTCAGCCGCCAGGGGAATATTTGCAGCAAATAAAAAACAATTCACCCAACTTGCTTAACAACTTGTTTGAGAAGGGGTGAAACAAATTAATAAATACCCTGTTTTTTTATATCTTGAACAGGGCCGTGAATTATTTCCGTTTCAGATAACTGGAAAACGCTATCACATTATCCGGCGGCGGGGGCTCTGCCATTTCCTGACAAGATTCATTCTGCAGATCCAGAATGTGCTGGCGCATGGCGTAGACGGAGTCATGCATCATGTTGGCTATCCGGATGCAGCTGTCGAGGTTGTTTCTTGCCAGGCGGCGCTGGCAGTCGATGCGAAATTGCAGACCTCGCAACCGACGTTGCCGCTCTGGCCCCACCTGGGCGATCAGGGTCTCTATCTGCTGGTGCAGCAGCGCGTCGAGTCGCTCCGGCTCGGCCAGCGCCCAGTACTTCAGGGTATCGAAATCAGGCAGCTCCATATACCCTCCTGGCCGGACCTCGCCCATGGAATGGAACGACGCCGGGCACATCACTATTTCACTGTCCCTATGGAAGGTTATATAGGATGGTGGCGATTTTGGGTCATTCACCGCCGAGCCACAGGAGTCCGGTTTTTGGCACGAATTGCGCATTGTTGGCGGAAAAAATCATTTATTCCTTATGATTCATGAAATTAACCGAATCCGGCCTGCGTCAGTTTTTTTATAAAATTTCAGCACCATTTTTCTCGGCCTTATGCCTTATTAACGGACTTTTCTCAAAATTGTTTTTCATTCGACTCTCCCCCTGGCTCGACGCCCTCCCCTTGCCTCATCCTGCGGTTTAACATATCTCACTGATTATGTTATTTTATTTACCACTTTATTGCGGCAACCAAGGGCAGACCATGAGCAAGGCAAGAATCGGTATCGTCACCGTCAGCGATCGCGCCAGTGCAGGCATCTACGAAGATCTCTCCGGCAAGGCCATCATCGACACCCTGAACGCCTACCTGACCTCGGAATGGGAGCCCGTCTATCAGGTGATCCCCGACGAACAGGATCAGATTGAGGCGACCCTGGTTCGGCTGGTGGACGAGGAGCAGTGCTGCCTTGTCGTGACCACGGGGGGCACAGGGCCGGCCAGGCGTGATGTGACCCCGGAGGCCACCGAGGCGGTGTGCGATCGCATGATGCCGGGCTTTGGCGAGCTGATGCGGGCCGAGTCCCTCAAGTTCGTGCCGACCGCCATCCTGTCGCGCCAGACCGCCGGCCTGCGCGGCAGCTCGCTCATCGTCAACCTGCCGGGCAAGCCCAAATCGATCCGCGAGTGCCTGGATGCGGTCTTCCCCGCCATCCCCTACTGCATCGACCTGATGGAAGGGCCCTATCTCGAGTGCGACGAGGCCATCATCAAACCGTTCCGCCCGAAGAAATAAGCACTGGGCGGGGATTTCCCCCGCCCTTTGCTCATTTGCGCCCGTACACCTTGACCCCCGCCCTGCTCCCTTCCGAATTGCCGTACACCTCGATGCGCTTGAGGCAGAGCCGGCTGCCGAGGGATTGCCACCCCGACTCCTGATCCTCTCTCAACACCTGGTCGAAATAGAGGGTCTTGCTGCGATCGTTGCCGTAGAACACCTTGACCCGCTCCAGGGTCAACTCCCGCCCTGCCTTGACCATGATGGATTTGGTCGGCCGGCAGGCGAGCATGGGAATGATGGCGGGATGATCGCCGACCCCGAGCAGAATGGTCTGCCCCAAGCGGATATCCTCGTCGGCCATGGCCGGGGGAACAGCAGCCCCCAGCAGCGCCATGGGTACGCAGATGCGCAACGCGCGGGCAAGAGTGGACGAGGAGTGAAGGGAAAACAGCGCTGACATGATGCCTCCTGAAAAAAGGAGTCATGATAAGGACCCGATGCCAGACCCAAGCTGTACTGGCCCTGTACCAGGGGCCATGACAATGGCCGGAAGCCCGTGCGGGTAACGGGGGCCTGGGCCCCCGTTACCCCTGCCGGACGCGCTAACCGCCCCACATGGCCGACAGCCGCGACTCCATGGCCTCTTCCTGCTCATCCGGCAGCTCGGTGAAGAAGTCGAGCCCGGTCTGCTCCTCCACCTCATCCACCGTCACCACATAGTCCGCCAGCCTGCTGGCCGAGACGTTCTCTTGCGGCAGGATGAAGGCGATGGCCCGCTTGCCCGCCAGATCCATCACCACCCGGTAGTAGGCGTGGGGCACGGTCACGCCGTTGCCGATGGCGCCATCGGAGTGGGTGAAGATGGGGCCGGTGATCACCTGCACGCTCTTGTAGGTGATGGCCCACTGCCGGGTCTTCTCCTCCAGGATGCGCCAGGCCCCCTGGTTGAGCGCCGGCAGTTGCGGGGTCATGTTGGTGAGCAGGAAGCTCTGCTTCATGGTGTTGGTGGTGGAGCGCATGTCCGCCGCCGGTGCCTGGTGGCCGCGGTCATAGCCCGAGCCCTTGTAGTCCGACAGGGTGGCGCGAAACTGCACCGGCACCTCCTTGTCCTCGGCGAAGGCATCCTTGCGCGGCACCTGGCCCTGGGCGCTGGCGGCCGTCATCCGGTAAGAGACCCAGTCAGAGACCTTGGTGTCGTAGTTGTACCCGGCGGCATAGCCCTCCCGGCACAACAGCTGACTGGATTGACCGGGTACCCCCAGGGTGACGTGCTCCCCGCACTGGAATCCCGCCGCCAGGCTCGGGAAGGTGGTGAGAGTGAATCCGATAGCCAGAACTAATTTATTGATATTATTCATTATTATGCCACTCCTTGTGTTAGGCGGAGTGATTTGACACCAGGTCGGATGAGCAAGGCAATCGCACAAATAGCGAGCAATCCGGAAATGTGAAGAGGACGGCAAAACCGCAAACAAGGCGCCGCCAACCGGGGGATTGTCATCCCGCCGTCACTGTGCTGAGGGGGGAATTTCTCCTGCACTATCAGAGGGATAAGGGGTCAACACCGAGGCACTCTGTCAGCACAGCGCCCGGCTCCCGCCACGCACGCCCCTGACCGGGTCAGGGAATATCGAACAAATCCCAGCGAAATAAGGGATCCTCAAGCCCGATAATTAGTCCGCGCTTGTTTGCTCGAGATCAAACGGAGCCATGAAAAGCCCTCTAGAATCAGCCCGTCATCTATTTGGGGCGCCATGAAAGGGGGCCGTTCATTGCGAAAATGCCCGCAGGATTTCTCCTCCATGAATAAGCGGGCCCCGTTGCCGGAATACATCATGGCGCCGCATCATGCCACGCTTCAAATAACGATGACGACAGACCTTTCATAACAATTAATCCGGTCTGGCACCGCGTACCCTGCGTTTCCAACGATGCCATTGATGAGGCCTTCCTGCCGGAAGGCCAGGAATGGCCGTGCTTTTCAATCAGGATAAGGATGCATGATGAAAAAGTCCCTGCTGGCTGGCGCCCTGCTGCTCTGCCCTGCCGCCTTTGCCGCCACCACACACTGGGAATACAGCGGCGAGGCCGGCCCGGCGAAATGGGCCAGCCTGACCCCGGAATATGGCCAGTGTGCCGGCAGCAACCAGTCGCCGGTCAACCTCTCGGGTCTGGTGAAGGCCGATCTGGCCCCCCTGCAGTTCCACTATCAGGCGGGTGGCAAGACGCTGGTCAACAACGGCCACACGGTGCAGGTCAACTATGCCCCCGGCAGCACCCTTGAGCTCGACGGCATGCACTTCGAGCTCAAGCAGTTCCACTTCCACGCCCCCAGCGAAAACCTCATCGAAGGCAGGTCCTACCCCCTGGAGGGTCACCTGGTCCATGCCAATGACAAGGGGGAGCTGGCGGTGGTCGCCGTGATGTTCGAGCCGGGCCAGGCCAATGGGGCCCTGAGCCAGGCCTGGCAGGTGTTGCCAGCCAAGGCGGGGGAGATCCATGCCTTCAAGGAACCCATCTCGGCAGAGCAACTGCTGCCCGCCCAGCACGACTACTACCGCTTCAGCGGGTCCCTGACCACCCCACCCTGCTCGGAAGGAGTGCGCTGGCTGGTGATGAAGGAGCCGGTCCAGGCCAGCCAGGCCCAGATCGATGCCTTCAAGGCGGTGATGCACCACCCCAACAACCGCCCCGTCCAACCTCTCAACGGGCGACTGGTGCTGGAATAAGGGGGTTATCTCACCGATTCGCGCAATAAAAAGAGGGCCTGTTGGCCCTCTTTTGCATCTTTCGCAAAGGTATTTACAGGCTGGCAGCGATGCGCGCCCCCAGGGCGGCGTTGTTCAGCACCAGCTGGATATTCGCCGCCAGGGAGTTGCCACCGGTCAGCTCGCACACCCGGGCCAGCAGGAAGGGGGTGGACGCCTTGCCCTTCACCCCCTGCTCGTCCGCCTCTCGCAGTGCCTGGGCAATGGCGGCGTCGATGTCGGCCTTGGGCATGGCAAACTGGGTCGGGATCGGGTTGGCCACCACGGCGCCCCCCGCCAGCCCCAGCTCCCACTTCAGACGCAGTGCCTCGGCGATGGCCGCCGGGCTCTCCAGGCGATAATCCACCTTGAAGCCGCTCTCGCGGGTGTAGAAGGCGGGCAGCTCCTCGGTCTGGTAGCCGATCACCGGCACCCCCTGGGTCTCCAGGTACTCCAGGGTCAGACCGATGTCGAGGATCGACTTGGCACCGGCGCAGACCACGGCCACCGGGGTCTGGGCAAATTCCTGCAGATCCGCCGAGATGTCGAAGGTCTCCTGGGCGCCGCGATGCACGCCGCCGATGCCGCCGGTGGCGAACACCCGGATCCCGGCCATGGCGGCCACTATCATGGTGGAGGCCACCGTGGTCGCCCCCAACCCCTTGTTGGCCAGCACGAAGGGGATGTCGCGGCGGCTGCACTTGGTGGCGGCGTGGCCGGCCCGGCCCAGCGCCTCCAGGGCCCCCGCATCCAGACCCACCTTGAGGCGGCCATCGATGATGGCGATGGTGGCCGGCACGGCGCCGTTGTCCCGCACCACCTGCTCCACCTGGCGCGCCGTCTCCACGTTCTGCGGATAGGGCATGCCGTGGGAGATGATGGTGGACTCCAGGGCCACCACCGGCTTGCCGGCGGCCAGCGCGGCGGCAACTTCAGGTTGGATATCGAGGTAAGCGTTCAACATGGGTACTCCTCCAGCATGCGTTCAACAGCGGCCTTGGATAGGCCGGAAAAGACGGTATCGGAACAATTGACGGTGAGGGCGGCGCAACCGAGGGCGAACCGGGTTGTCTCCATGATGCCCTGATCCAGCAACCAGGCGTGGGCCAGCCCTGCCATGAAGGCATCGCCGCCGCCGGTCACGTTGACGACCGGGCTGCCGAGCACGGGCAGATGGCCCTGGCAGGCCCCGTCGCTATAGAAGATCCCCTGATCGCCTAGGCTCAGGAAGAGCCGCTGCACCCCGGCGCGGTGGAACCAGGCCGCCGCCATGGGCCAGGTGTCGGGCCCGCCGATGGTGAAGCCGCACAGCTGCTCCGCCTCGGTGCGATTGGGTTTGAGGGTGTGGATGCGGTGCAGCCAGGGGCGGATCTTCTCCACCTTGGCCACCGACACTGTGTCCACGAAGATGATGTGCTCACCCTGGCGCTCGAACAGCCAGTCCAGGGTGTGGGTGGCGAGGTTGGTGTCGAGCACCCAGAGCCGGGCCGCACCGAGAAAACCGCTCAGGGGGGTAAGCCGGGCCGGGGTGAGCTGCTCGATGATCCCCATGTCGTTGACGGCGCAGCTCATCTCGCCGCTGCCATCGTGCAGGCTGAGGTAGCAGGAGGTCGATTGACCTTCCAGCACCAGCACCTGGCGCACGTCGACCCCGGCGCGCTGGCTCACCTCCAGCAGGTGGTGGCCGTATTGATCGTTGCCCACCGCAGTCAGCAGCCGGGTGTCGGTGCCAAGGCGCGCCAGGTTCTCGGCGATGTTGCGCCCTACCCCGCCGGCGGAGGTGCGTACCCGGCCCGGGTTGGAATCCCCGATGCGCAGGTTGTCGTGGCTGCAGCCACAGATATCCATGTTGGCGCCGCCGATCACCACGGCGTAGGGGCCTTCGCGCAGCACATAGCCGCGCCCCTGCACATAGCCCTGGCGCATCAGGCTGGAGATGTGGCTCGCCAGCGCGGAGCGGCTGATGCCGAGCCTGTCCGCCAGCTCCTGCTGGGCAATCATGGGATCCTGGCGCAGCAGGGCGAGGATCTCTTGCTCACGTTCCGTCATAGACAAACATCCAGTTGCAAACGTTTGTCCATTATTTCCGAAAAACGTTTTCCCGCCATCCTCTCGTACAAGAAATGTCGGGTCGCGCACAAAAAATCACCGGGCAGTGCCCGGCGATCACAACATGGTTTTCAGATGGGCCACTCACCCCAGCTGTACCCAGACCTCGCTCCCCTCCAGCCGCACCGGCCAGCAGGCGACGCTCAGGGCAGGATCGTCCAGACAGCGACCGTCCATCAGGGCGTAGCGCTGCTTGTAGAGGGGGGAAGCCACCACGGGTTCCCCCCCCGCATCCCCCACCAGACCACGCCCCAGCACTGCGACACCGGCCAGGGGGTCCACCCCGTCCAGGGCATAGACAAGCTCCCCGAGGCGAAACAGCGCCAGTACCCGCCCCTCCAGCCAGGCGCTGCGCCCGGCCTGCTCCGGCAGCGCCGCCAGCTCGCATACCCGGTGCCACTGCCCGCAGAGCTGTGCATCGTCCTTGTCATCCTTCATACCACCTCCTTGATACTGATGGCGGGCGTGCAACCCGTTGCCCCCGCTCATACCACCTCCTTGACAGCGATATCCGGCACCCATTGCCCCCGCTCCTCACGGCGCGGCGGCGTCTCGTCCTCGGGCCGGTTGACGAAGGCCTCGAACAACTTGAGCTTGTCCGGATCCGCCAATGTGCTCTTCCACTCGCACTGCCAGGTGCCGACTATCCCCTCCATCATGGCCTCCAGCTCGGCACCGATGCCGAGCCTGTCCTCGATGATCACCGACCTGAGATAGTCGAGCCCCCCTTCCATGTTCTCCATCCAGACCGAGGTGCGTTGCAGCCTGTCCCCGGTGCGCACGTAGAACATCAGCAGCCGGTCGATGTAACGGATCAGGGTCTGCTCGTCGAGATCCGTGGCGAACAGGTCGGCGTGGCGCGGCCGCATGCCGCCGTTGCCGCACACATAGAGGTTCCAGCCCCGCTCGGTGGCGATGACGCCGATGTCCTTGCTCTGGGCCTCGGCGCACTCCCGGGTGCAGCCGGAGACCGCAAACTTCAGCTTGTGTGGCGCCCGCAGCCCCTTGTAGCGGTGCTCCAGGGTCTGGGTCAGGGTCATGGAGTCCTGCACCCCGTAACGACACCAGGTGGAGCCCACACAGGACTTCACGGTGCGCACCGACTTGCCGTAGGCCTGACCGGTCTCGAAGCCCGCCGCCACCAGCTCGCCCCAGATGGCGGGCAGCTGGTCGACCCGGGCGCCGAAGAGATCGATGCGCTGGCCGCCGGTGATCTTGGTGTAGAGGCCGTACTTGCGCGCCACTTCGCCGATGGTGATGAGCCCCTCCGGGGTGATCTCCCCCCCCGGGATACGCGGCACCACTGAATAGGTGCCGTCCTTTTGCAGGTTGGCGAGGAAGGCGTCGTTGGTATCCTGCAACGCGCGGTGGGGCTTCTCCAGCACGTGCTCGTTCCAGAGGGACGCCAGGATGGAGGCCACCGTCGGCTTGCAGATGTCGCACCCCAGCCCCTGGCCGTGCTTGTCCCGCAGCGCCTCGAAGCTCTTCAGCTCGCCGACCCGGGCCAGGTGATAGAGCTCCTGACGGCCGTAGGCGAAGTGCTCGCACAACCCCTTGTCCGCCTCGACGCCAAGATCCGCCAGGGTCTGATCCACCACTTGCTTGAGCAGGTTGCTGCAACCGCCGCAACCCGTGCCGGCCTTGGTGCAGCTCTTCACCGCCGACAGCTCGTGATTGCCCGCCCGAACGGCGGCCACCACGTCCCCCTTGCTGACGTTGTGGCAGGAGCAGAGGATGGCGCTGTCCGGCAGCACCAGGGGCGCGGGGGCGGCCCCGACCTCCCCCACCAGCAGGGAGAGCGGCGGCTGGGGCAGCGCCACCCCGTTCTGGTAGTACTGCAGCAGCCGCTCATAATCGGCCCCGTCCCCCACCAGGATGGCGCCGAGCAGGCGGTTGCCCTCGCCGTCGGTCACCAGCTTCTTGTAGATGCCGTTGACCCTGTCCAGCAGCAGCAGCTCCTGGGCGCCGGCGGTGGCGGCGTGGGCGTCGCCGATGGAGCCCACGTCCACCCCCATCAGCTTGAGCTTGGTGGACATGTCGGCCCCGATAAAGCGGCTCTCGCCGCCGCACAGGCTGGCCACGGCGGCCCGGGCCATCTGGTAGCCGGGGGCCACCAGGCCGAAGATGCGCCCCTGCCAGAGCGCGCACTCGCCGATGGCGAGGATGGCGGGATCCGAGCTGTGGCAGCCGTCGTCGATGCAGATGCCGCCGCGCTCCCCGACCTCCAGCCCGGATTGCCGGGCCAGGGTGTCGGCGGGTCGAATACCGGCCGAGAACAGCAGCACGTCGGTCTCAATGTGAGTGCCGTCCTTGAAGCGCAGGCGATGACGGGCCTGCTCCCCCTGCTCGATGCACTCGGTGGCTTTCTCCACCAGCACCTCGACCCCGAGGGCCTGGATCTTGTCCCGCAGCACGGCGCCGCCGCTCTCGTCGAGCTGTACCGGCATCAGCCTTGGGGCGAACTCCACCACCTGGGTCTTGAGGCCGAGCAGGCGCAGGGCGTTGGCCGCCTCCAGCCCCAGCAGGCCGCCACCGATGACCACGCCGCTGCGGGCCTGGGCGCAGGCATCGCGGATGGCGGCGAGATCTCCCAGGGTGCGATAGACGAAACAGCCCTCCCGCTGATGGCCGGGGATGGGGGGTACGAAGGGGACAGAGCCGGTCGCCAGCACCAGACGGTCGTAAGGGAATTGCTCGCCGTTGGCCAGCGTCAGGGTGCGGGTGGCCCGGTCGAGCACCTCCACCTCGGCCCCCAGCCGCAGCGCAATGCCGCTCTCTTCATACCAGGCGGGGTCGGCCATGCGCAGGGCCTGGGGCGCCTTGCCGCCGAATACCTCGGACAGATGCACCCTGTCGTAGGCGGGGTCCGGCTCGGCGCCAAACACCGTCACCTCGAACCGGCTCAGGCCACCGGCCGCCACCAGCTGTTCGACGAAGTGGTGACCCACCATGCCGTTGCCCACCACCAGCAGGCGTTGCTTTGCGGTCTGTTCGGCGGAACCACTGTTCTGGCAACCGAGCAGGCCCATGCCGTCCTCTGTCACCCACTGTTGCTCTTTGTCAGTCATGTCTCTCTTCCTTGAATCCGGCGGGCTCAGGCGCGCAGCTTGCTGCGCACCTGCCCGGCTGCCTTGAGGGGGGTCACCTTGCGCTGCTTCTCGTAGAGGAAGCGCAGCACCTGCTGGCGCAGCTTGTGGTAGTGGGGATCGTCCGCCAGGGCGACCCTGTCTCTGGGCCTTGGCAGGTCGACGGTCAGGATCTCACCGACCGTGGCGCTGGGGCCGTTGGTCATCATGACGATGCGATCGGAGAGCAGCACCGCCTCGTCCACGTCGTGGGTGATCATGATGACGGTGTTGCCAAGCTCCGCCTGGATCGCCATCAGAGCATCCTGCAGATGGGCCCGGGTCAGGGCATCGAGGGCGCCGAACGGCTCGTCCATCAGCAGCACCTTGGGGGAGAGCGAGAGGGCGCGGGCGATGCCGACCCGCTGCTTCATCCCCCCCGACAGCTCGTGGGGCATCTTCTGGCTGGCGTGATCCATCTGCACCAGGGAGAGGTAGTAGTCCACCCGCTCCGCCACCGCCCGCTTGTCAGACTCCACCTGGGCCACCGCCAGCGCCACGTTCTGCTGGACGCTGAGCCAGGGCAGCAGGGCGTGGTTCTGGAACACCATGGCCCGCTCGGGCCCCGGCCCCGCCACCTCGCGGCCATCGAGGATGATGCCCCCCAGAGTCGGCTCCAGCAGCCCGGCCACCAGGTTGAGCACCGTGCTCTTGCCGCAGCCCGAGTGGCCGATGAGGGAGACGAACTCCCCCTTCTCGATGCGCAGGTTGACCCGGCTCAAGGCCTCGAAGCTGCCCTGCTCCGTCTCGAACGAGATGCCGACGTCGCTTATCTCCAGATAACTCTTCATTGGCTCTTCTCCTGCCTGAATAGGAATGTGATTAACGCAGCACCTGGCGCTTGTCCCAGGACAACCACTGCTGCAGGGCCAGCATGCCCCTGTCCAGGGCACAGCCGATGAGGCCTATGGTGATCACCGCCACCATGATGCGGGCCAGAGACGCAGAGCCGCCGCTCTGGAACTCGTCCCAGACGAACTTGCCGAGCCCCGGGTTCTGGGCCAGCATCTCCGCCGCGATCAGCACCATCCAGGCCACCCCCAGGGAGAGCCGCAGCCCGGTGAAGATCATGGGCAGGGCCCCGGGCAGCACGATGCGCCGCACATGGGTCACAAAGGAGAGGCGCAGCACCCGGCTGACGTTGTGCAGATCCCCATCCAGCCCCGCCACACCCACCGCCGTGTTGATCAGGGTCGGCCAGAGGGAGCAGAGGGTCACCGTCAGGGCAGAGGTGAGGAAGGACTTGGCAAGCCAGGGGGCGGGATTGGCGTAGAGGGCGCTCACCACTAGCGTGATGAGGGGCAGCCAGGCCAGCGGCGACACCGGCTTGAGCAGCTGGATCACCGGGTTGGCGGCGCGATAGAGCCCCTGGTTCATGCCGAGCAGCACCCCGCACGGAATGGCGATCAGGGTCGCCAGCGCGAAGCCGCACAGCACGGTGAGCAGGCTGGTGGCTATCTGATCGAAGAAGGTGGGACGTCCTGTGTAGGGACGCAGCTTCACCTCGGCCGCCGGATCCGCCGCCAGCATTGCCGCATTGCGCACCTGCTGGCGTTCGAGGAAGGCCGCCGCCTTCTCCCGCTCCTGCAGATGCTCCTGACCGAGGGACCAGAGCTGGCTGGCGGTGGCGAGCGGCCCCGGCAGGGTGCCCAGACTGGTCTGCACCTGGCTCGCCCCCCACTGCCAGAGGCCGAGGAAGAGCAGCACGCCGAGCAGGGGCTGCACCATGATTTTCCAGTTGATGGCTTTTAAATGGATGAGGGGCCATGTGTGTCGTTTCATCGGGATCTCCTTGCTCATTGCACCCGCTCATCGCCCTTGAGGCCGATGGCGAACTGTTGCAGGTAGGCGTTGGGGTGGCGGCCGTCGTAGATGAGGCCGTCGATGAAGCCATCCTGGGGGCCGCGATAGCCCTGCTCGCTGGCAAAGTCGGGGAAGTCACTGGCCTTGAGCTTGCCCTCGGCGATCAGCGCCTCGGCGGCCTGGCGATAGACGTCCGGTTGATAGACGGCCTTGGCCACCTGCTCGAACCAGGCGTCCGGCTTGGCCTCGGGGATCTGGCCCCAGCGCCGCATCTGGGTCAGATACCAGATGGCGTCGGAGTAGTAGGGATAGGTGGCGTGGTGGCGGAAGAAGACGTTGAAGTCCGGCACCTGGCGCTTGTCCCCCCTGGCGTACTCGAAGGTGCCGGTCATGGAGCTGGCGATCACCTGCTCGTCCGCCCCCACGTACTCGGGTTTGGCCAGCAGCTTGGCCGCCGCGCGCCGGTTGCCGTTGTCGTCTGCATCCAGCCACCAGGCCGCCCGCAGCAGCGCCTTCACCAGCCGCACATGGGTGTTGGGGTGACGTTCGGCCCACTGCCGGGTGACGCCGAACACCTTCTCCGGGTTGTTGCGCCAGATCTCGTTATCCGTGATGACGGGCACCCCTATGCCCCTGGCGACCGCCTGCTGGTTCCAGGGCTCCCCCACGCTGTAGCCGGCGATGGTCCCCGCCTCCAGGGTGGCGGGCATCTGGGGGGGGGGCGTCACCGACAGCAGCACGTCCGCCTGGCGTTGGCCCGAGTTGTCGCCGAGCCGGGGCGCATAGAAACCGGGGTGCAGGCCGCCTGCCGCCAGCCAGTACCTCAGCTCGTAGTTGTGGGGGGAGACGGGGAAGACCATCCCCATGTTGAAGGGCTTGCCCCCCTGGCGATAGTCCGCCACCACGGGCTTGAGGGCGGCGGCACTCACCGGGGGCGGCACCTGGCCCGCCTGCGGCCTGGGCAACTGGGGCGCCATGGCGGCCCAGACGCTGTTGGCCACCGTGATGGCGTTGCCGTTGAGATCCATGGCAAAGGCCGTCACCAGCTCGGCCTGGGTGCCGATGCCGATGTGGGCCGCCAGGGGCTGGCCCGCCAGCATCTGGGCGCCGTCCAGCTCGCCGTCTATCACCCGATCCAGCAGGATCTTCCAGTTCGCCTGGGCTTCGAGGGTGACGTAAAGTCCCTCATCCTCGAAATAGCCACGCTCGTAGGCCACCGCCAGCGGCGCCATGTCGGTCAGCTTGATGAAGCCGAGCCTGAGCTCCTCCTGCTCCGGGGCTCCCAGTGCCAGCACCGGCAGCGACAGCGCCGCCAGCAGCAGCCCCGCACATCCTTGTCGTCCGTTCATTGCATCTCCTCCCTCGGTTCCGGGTCAGGGCCATGGCGCCAGGCTGCCTGGAATCGCAGTGCCACCTCGTTGCAGCGCTGCGACCCAAGGTGCGTCGCGACCAAAAAAAAAGCCCCGCCGATCCGGGATCGGCGGGGCTTCTTTGCCCTGTTGCGGGTGAGTGACCTGACCGGCCCCTCACTGCGCATCGTTACTTCATTGCTATCGTGTTTTTGTTATTCACTTTCCGTGCCAGCTCGTCCAGGGTGCATCAGGCGGCCCTTTGCGGCCTGTGGTGCCCAGATCCTCCCTCAAATTTGCCTCAATTAGGCGCAGTTGCACCAAAACGGTTGGCCACGGGAGCGCTCAGGCGGGCAAAGCCTGCAGCAGTTGCCGCGCCAGCTCCCCCAGGCTCAGGTGACGGCTCATGGCGGTGCTGCGCATCAGGCGATAGGCCTCATCCTCGTCCAGCCCCTGATGGCGCATCAAGCGTCCCTTGGCTTGCTCGATGAGCCGCCTATCCTCCAGCTTCTGGCGCAGCTCGCTCTCGGTCTGCATCAGGGCCTGCACCATGGCGAGCTGACTGCGGGCCAGGCGCAGCCACTGCTCCACCGGCTCACGCTCGCCGCAAGGGTGGGGCACCAGCAACACCCCCTGCTGCAATAGGGCGAGCTGGGTATCACCCCCCAGCCGCTCGCAGAACAAGAGGCGCGGCATGTCGGGCCAAAGGGAGAGGCCAAGGCGTACCTCGGCGCTGAACTGGCGGCAACTGACGAGCAGGGCATCCCCCCTCTGCGTCGGCGTCAGCAACTGGCGGGTATCGAGGATCCCGGGCTGATGGCCGTAGTGACTGACCAGCAGGGCCAGGCGGTTCGCCTGGCCCGGGTCATCGGCGTGGATCAACAGCCGGGAAGCGGGGCCGTCCTGGCCCCGGGTGGAAAAAGTGGTCATGGCGCTCCTTGCCGGCGACGATCGCGTTCTGTCTGGCGAAAATACCGCAACATGAAGGCCAACTCTTTGAATCTACCTCCTTTTTATCTATCAGGAGGTAGTGGGGGTAGAGGGAAAATCGCCCCTCAGGCGACCCGTTCCAGGGCCTCCGTCAGCAGCCCCTGCAGCTCGGCGCGCAGCCGCACCACCTCCCCCATGATGATCAGCACCGGGCTCTGGCCCAGCAGGGCACGGGCGGCCTGCTCCAGGCCATCTAGCGTGGCCTCGTGCACCTGCTGGCGGGGGCTGCAGCCAGCCACCACCAGGGCCACCGGCAGCGCGCCCGGGGCCCCCGCCCTCAACATCCCTTCCCGAATGCGGGCCGCCCGCTCCAGCCCCATGTAGAACACCAGGGTGTGGCCCGCCCGGGTCAGCCCCTGCCAGCCCTGATAGTCGCGCTCGTCCATCAGGTGCCCCGTCACCAGGGTCAGGGAGCGGGCCAGCCCCCTGTGGGTCAGGGGAATGAAGCTGCTGGCGGCGCAGCCCAGGGCCGCCGTGATCCCCGGCACCAGCTCGGCCTCGATGCCGTGCCGGGCCAGGTGCAGCGCCTCCTCGCCACCGCGCCCGAACACCAGGGGATCCCCTCCCTTGAGGCGCACCACCCGCTTGCCCGTGCGGGCCAGGGCCAGCAGCAGGGCGTTGATCTCCTCCTGGGTCGGGCTCGGCTCACCGCAGCGCTTGCCCACGTCGAAGCGGGCCGCCCCGTGGGGAATGCGGGCCAGGATCTCGCTCCCCACCAGGCGGTCATAGACCACGACCTCTGCCGCCTCCAGACGGTGCAGGGCGCGCAGGGTCAACAATTCGAGGGGCCCGGGGCCCGCTCCCACCAGACTGATTTGGCTCATCTCAGGCTCCTTGTGTCCTGGCACCGCACTAAGCGGATGCCAGGAAAACATGTTTGATCAACAGCTTGTCGATTTCGGGCAGACAGGTGCCGCAGTTGCTACCACAGCCGAGCAGGGCCTGCAGCCCCGCCAACTCGCTCACCCCCTGCCGGGTGATGGCATCGACGATGCGCTGCTCCGAGACCCGCAGGCAGGAGCAGACCAGCCGGCTCTCCCCGGCCAGGGCCTGGCTCAGGGTCTGGCTCAGGGCCCCCGCCTGGAGCGGCGTGCCGAGCAGACTGGCCAGCAGGTCGACCTTGATGTCCGGGCGCCGCGCCCCCACCAGCAGGATCCCCTCGATACGATCTCCGGCCAGGGCCACGGCCAGCCACCCCTCCTTCATGGGCAGCCTGAGCCAGTGCCCCTCGGCCCCCAGCCGTTGCCACAGGCGCTCTGTGCTCTCTGACCAGGAGGCCAGCAGGGTGCAGTTCCCCTCGGGCAGGGGACGCCTGGCCCACCAGTCCACCGGCTCGCGCCACTCACCACGGCCACACCAGAGCCCTTGCCAGCGGGTGAGCTGCGCCCTGGCCTGCATCCGCCCCTGTTTGAACATCGGCTGGCCGGAAAGGGGATCCACCACGGGGGCGATGAGGCGGTTGACCGCCCCCTGGCTGCACTGGCTGTCGGTCCAGTGCATGGGCAGGAAGGCCTCCCCCTCCCTGAGCCCCTCATCCAGCCCCACCAGCAGCAGCGCCTCTCCAAACCCGTTGCAAAGGCGCACCAGGTCCCCCTCCTTCACGCCAAGCGCCAGCAGGCTGGCGGCCCCCATTCGCACCCTGGGCCAGGGCTCGGCCTCCTGCAACCGGGGCACGTGGCCGGTGCGGGTCATGGTGTGCCACTGATCCCGCAGGCGGCCACTGTTGAGGAGCAGGGAGACAGCCCCTGCAAGCGGTGGCGTTTCTGGCTGCTCGGGGAAGCGCTGGGCCAGGGGCAGCAGGCAGGCCCGGCCATCCGGGGTGGCAAAGCGTCCGTCCTCGAACAGGCGGGCCCTCCCCTGGGGCCAGTCGGCGTTGACGGGCCAGCTCAAGGGTTCCAACGCCTCGAATTCGGCACGGGTGAGACCCGCCAGCCCGGAGATGTCGAACTGGCGGGATCCGTCGTTCTCAAACCCGGAGAGGGCGGCATGCTCGCAGAAGATTTCGTGCTCGTGCTCATAGGCGAACCCCTCGCCAAAGCCGAGCCGACGGGCGAGCCGGGTCAGGGCCCACCAGTCGGGCCTGGCCTCCCCCGGCAGGGGCAGGAAGGCGCGCTGGCGGCTGATGGTGCGCTCGGAGTTGGTGACGGTGCCGCTCTTCTCCCCCCAGGCGGCGGCAGGCAACAGCAGGTGGGCGAGGCGCGCCGTGTCGGTGTTGGCCGTCACCTCGGAGACCACCAGCAGCTCGCAGCGGCTCAGGGCCTCGCGCACCCGGTTGCCGTCCGGCAGGGAGACCGCCGGGTTGGTGCCGAGCACCCAGAGCGCGCGGATCTCCCCCCGGTGCACCGCCTCGAACAGCTCGACGGCCTTGTGCCCCGGCCCGCGCACCATGGTCGGGCTTCCCCAGAAGCGCTGTACCCGATCGCACTCGGCCTCGCCAAAGCCCATGTGGGCGGCGAGCTGGGTCGCGAGCCCCCCCACCTCACGCCCTCCCATGGCGTTGGGTTGCCCCGTCATGGAGAAGGGAGCCGCCCCCGGCTTGCCGATGCGACCGCACATCAGGTGGGCGTTGATGATGGCGTTGGCCTTGTCCACCCCCTGGTTGGACTGGTTGATCCCCTGGCAGAACAGGGTGACGGTCTTGGGGGTGCGGGCAAAGAGCTGGTAGAAACCGAGCAGATCGCTGCGGGAGAGGCCGCAGCTGCGGGCCACCTCGTCCAACTGCCAGGCGGGGTCGTCCAGCGCCCCCGCCAACGCCTCGAAGCCGCTCACGTGCTGCGCCACATAGGCCTTGTCCCAGCCATCGACATCGAGCAGGTAGCGGCACAGGCCGTTCCAGAGCGTCACGTCGCTGCCGGGTTTGAGTGCCAGATGCAGATCCCCCTGCTCCGCCGTCATGGTGCGGCGGGGATCCAGCACCACCAGCCTGAGCTCGGGGCGCCGCGCCCTGGCCTGCTGCAGGCGGCGAAACAGCACGGGATGGGTCCAGGCGGTGTTGGCACCGGTGAGCACCACCAGATCGGCGAGCTCGAGATCCTCGTAACAGGCGGGCACCAGATCCTCCCCGAAGGCGCGCTGGTGGGCCACCACCGCCGACGACATGCAGAGCCGGGAGTTGGTGTCCACGTTGGCACTGCCCAGGTACCCCTTCATCAGCTTGTTGGCGACGTAGTAATCCTCGGTGGTGAGCTGGCCCGACAGATAGATGCCGATGGCACCCGGCCCAGACTCGGCCAGGATGGCGGCAAAACGCTCCGCCAGGGTGTCCAGGGCCTCCTCCCAGCCGATGCGCTGCCCCATCCAGCGCGGATAGAGCAGGCGATCGGGAAAGGCCAGGCTCTCCAGCAGGCTGGCCCCCTTGACGCACAGGGCGCCGCCGTTGGCCGGATGCTGCTCATCCCCCTGCAACTGCCAGTTGTCCCCCTCCCGGCTCAGCCGGATGCCGCACCCCACTCCGCAATAGGCACAGGTGGTCTTCATTCCCTCGCTCCTTGTCATGTGTCTGACGAGGGGCCCATAAAAAAAGCGTCCGCCCCCCTGCGGGGACGGACGCCTTTGTCCGGATGCCTCATCGTCTTGTATGGGGAAGTGATTGCAAACCCCGCGCCAGGATGCAAGGGGCGCCGCCATTGCGCATCAGGGGGTCGGGCTGCGCCGCCACGGTGCAGCCGCCCCCTTGTTGGGCCCGCCTTGCGGGAATCCGCCCCGCACGCTGGGCAAGGGGCCCACCGGGGGTATAATGCGCCGCCACACAGGAGAGAGAGATGAAAGTGTCAGATGAAGGCGCTGCCGGGCAGCACCGGGCAGATACCCGGGAGAGAGGGGACTATTGCGCCATCGGGCTGGTCAATCCCAAATCCCCGGAGAACGTGGGCGCCGTGATGCGGGCCGCCGGCTGCTACGGGGCGGACGAGGTCTACTACACAGGGCAGCGCTTCGAGCTGGCACGCCGTTTTGTCACCGACACCAAGCAGATGGTGGAGAAGATCCCCCTGCTCGGGGTCGAGGAGCTGCTGGACTTCGTGCCCGAGGGCTGCACCCCTGTGCTGGTGGATCTGATCGAGGGGGCCACGCCCCTGCCGGATTACGTGCACCCCGAGAGAGCCTTCTACATCTTCGGCCCGGAGGATGGCACCCTGGAACCCGCCCGCTTCGCGGCGGTGAAGGAGGTCATCTATGTGCCGACTCAGGGTTGCATGAACCTGGCCGCCTCGGTCAACGTCATCCTCTATGACCGGTTGGCCAAGACGCTCAGCGCCAAAGGCTGAGGCAGGACAAGACGTTATCTATGTGGCCAGACCGACAGGCTGCATGCACCTCACCGCCTCGGTCAACGTCATCCTCTATGACCGGTTGGCCAAGACGCTCAGCGCCAAAGGCTGAGGCAGGACAAGCGGGGCCCGATGACGGCATCAGGCCCGACAGCTAGGGCTGTGGCTTGTTCGCCCGCACCACCTGCTCCCTGAGAAAGCCCTGGTAGTAGTCGTAGAGCTTGTTCTGCCGATAGATCTCCGCCAGTTTGCCCTGCCTTATCAGGGTGCGCATGCCGGGATCCCAGAGCCCGTGCAACTCCCTGCCCTTCGGGGTATCGGCGAAGATGGGGTAGGTAGGGATCCAGCGCAGGAATACCTGTACCAGCTCGGGGGGAAGGGAGCCTTCGGGGTAGAGGGCGCCGTCGGTCAGGTAGTAGCGGTAACGCCCCTTGATCAACAATTGCAGCGCCATCTCATGGCTGTCTATCTCGAACCAGCGCATCGGCTCCGGGATGAACTTGTCAAAGGCCCACCCCCTCAGCCAGAGCACCTCCTGCTCCTTGAGGCTGTGCTCCCCTGCCCAGTGCGGCAGCCAGCGCTTTTGCATCACCACGCTCACGTAGTCAGCCGAGTCGGGGTAGTCGGGCTGATGGACCCCGGGCACCTCTCCCCGATAGACCCCCATCGCCATGTCCCCCTCCTTTTTCGACACCACCGCCAGTGCCCGTTTGTAAGGCACCATGTGAAGCTTCACCCCGTGCCCCAGGGGTTCATAGATGGCTCGAACCACATCCAGATAGACCCCCTTGCCGTCCCGGTGACAGAAGCCGGGCCAGTCATCGCAATAGACGTGTATGGTGTCTGCCCGCACAAACGAGGTGATCAGCAGGCAACAGAACAGAAAAAGACGAACCATGAATATCCTCAGTGATATGGCACTCGGCAGATGCTCACCGCCGGACGGCCCGTTCAGGCATACAGATAGCATAGAAAAACAGAGTCCCGGCCGACATTTTCCCCATTTTGCGAGCGGGTCGAGGGTTATTGTCGCCCCACAGCGTATCATGGCAAACAAGATTCATTAGTAGCCCAACTTGAGGGGAGATTCTCATGCCAACCATCAAATCCCTGCTCTGCCCCGTCGATTTCTCCGAGATGTCCAGAGCGGTACTCGACTACGCCGTCTTCATGGCCAACACCCACCAGGCCGAGCTCAAACTGGTCCACGTGGTGGATCAGCTGCACGGCTTCGACAGCTACAAGATCCTGCACATGACGGCCATCGAGATCACCCACGAGATGGAGCGTCAGGCCAAGAGCCAGCTCAAGGAACTGGTCGCCTGCCTGCCCATTCCGGCCAAATTCGAGGTCCGTTTTGGCCGCGCCGCCGATGAAATCGTCCTCCAGGCGAAGGAAGACAAGGTGGATCTCGTGGTCATGGGCAGCCATGGCCGCTCCGGCATCAGCCACCTGCTGGTAGGCAGCGTGGCGGAATCCGTGGTGCGCCACGCCCCCTGCCCCGTGCTGGTGGTCCGCAAATAATCCCCGCCTGATGCGCCAAGGCCAGCATATGCTGGCCTTTTTGCTGTTGATTGCCATGAGATGCTCATCGCAGCAGACTCGCGGGCAGGGTCTCAGCCATGGGCATAGATGACGCTCCCTCCCTTGATGGTGTCGATGATGGCCCTGGACTGCTCCCTTGGCAGGGCCGGGCATCCCCAGCTGCGCCCCAGCTTGTCAAATTTCAGCAGATGCCTGGGGCTGGCGTAATCCGCCCCGTGCACCACGATGGCGCGCTTGCGGGCATTGCTGTTCTTGCCGGGACTGAGGCCGTCGAGACGCAGGGAGTAACCGTGCTTGCCCTGATAGGTCTCGGCGGTGCGGTAGACCCCGAGGGAACTTTGCCGGGAATTCATCTGATTGGAGAACTGGCGGGCGGCCAGCTCCCCCGAATTGCGGCCGTGGCTGACCCAGGTGTGGTAGAGCAGCTTGTGGCGCTTGACGTCGATGACGAACAGCCGGCGCATGGTCGAGGGCTTGCTGTAGTCGATGATGGTTAGAATGGGTTTTCGCTTGTGGCGCACGCTCTGGTAACCGTCCAGGGCCTTGCGAAACACGCGGCTGTCGAGTTTGCCCGCCAGCCCGAGCTGACGATAGAGATCCTGGTCCCAACTGGCGTGGCTGGCGCCGCTGAAACAGAGCGCCCCCAGCAGCAGTGGCAGGCTCAGCCAGAGGCTGCCCCACCACGCACTCCTATCCCGTTCCTTCATCCTTGAAGTTGCTCCCCTTGCTGTCGGTGGCCTGATGCCCCGGGTGACACCGCATCCTGCTGGATAGTTATATGCAAGCCATTGATTGCGAGCAATAAAAAAGCACAAAAATGCCGACCTGAGTCGGCATTGTCCTGCTTGCTGAGCGTGCCTGGATCAGGCACGGCTGAGATAATCCGCCTGCCCCACCCACTTGTAGCTGGTGAGTTCGGTCAGCCCCATGGGGCCACGGGCGTGAAGCATCTGGGTCGAGACCGCCACCTCGGCCCCGAGGCCAAACTGGCCACCGTCGGTGAAGCGGGTGGAGGCGTTGACATAGACCGCCGCCGAACCGGCCCCGTTGACGAAACGCTCGGCATTGGCGAGGGAGTTGGTCAGGATGGCATCGGAGTGGCCGGCGTTGTGCTCGCGCATATGGGCGAGCGCCTCGTTGACGTCCGCCACCACCTTGACCCCCAGGGTCAGCCCCAGCCACTCGGTGTCGAAATCTTCCGGCCCCGCGTCGCACAGGTTGTCGCTGCCAGCCAGCAGCGCCATGGCATTGGGCGCGCCCACCAGGGTCACCTTGCGCTCGTTCATCAGAGCCACCAGTTGCGGCAGCAAGGTGGCCGCCACCTTCTCGTGTACCAGCAGGGTATCGAGGGCGTTGCAGGCGGAGGGGCGCTGCACCTTGGCGTTCTCGATGACCGCCAGGGAACGCGCCAGATCGGCGCTCTCGTCCACGAAGATATGGCTGATACCGAACCCGCCGATGATGACGGGGATGGAGCTGTTCTCCTTGCACATCTTGTGAAGACCCGCGCCGCCGCGGGGGATGATCATGTCCACGTAGCGGTCGAGGCGCAGCAACTCGGCCACCAGCGCCCTGTCCGGGTTGTCGATGTACTGCGCCGCCGCCTCGGGCAGGCCGGACGCCGCCAGGGCATGCTGGATCACCCGCACCAGCTCCAGGTTGGAGTGGAAGGTCTCGCGACCGCCGCGCAGAATGCTGGCGTTGCCGGTCTTGAGGCAGAGGCTGGCGATGTCGATGGTGACGTTGGGGCGCGCCTCGTAGATGACGCCGATGACCCCGATGGGCACCCGGCGACGGGAGAGGCGCAGGCCATTCTCCAGCACCCGGCTGTCGATTTCGGCCCCGACCGGATCATCCAGGGTGATCACCTTGCGCACATCCGCCACTATGCCGGCAAGGCGCGCCGGGTTGAGCAGCAGGCGATCCAGCATGGCTTCCGTGAGCCCCGCCTCGCGCCCGGCGGCGATGTCTTTCTCGTTGGCCGCCAGGATCTGGGCACTGCGTGCTTCCAGTTCATCGGCGATGGCCGCCAGCGCCCGGTTCTTCTGTGCCGTGCTGACGGTGGCCAGTTGATAGGCGGCTTCACGGGCCGCCTGCCCCATTTTCTCCAGACTCATCACAGTTCCCTTTTGTTCATGCGGTGCCGCCCTGTTCAGAGCAGCACCATGTCATCACGGTGGATGGCCACGGCCCCATAGCCGTAACCCAATACCTGTTCAATCTGATCCGAGTGGACACCCCGCAGCCGATCCAGCTCCAGATGGTCGTAACGGCAGATACCGCGAGCCAGCTCGCTCCCCTTGGGATCCAGGATACGCACCACGTCGCCACGCACGAAATCGCCCTTCACCGCGACGATGCCCTTGGGCAGCAGGCTGGAGCCCTTCTCCTGCATGGCGGCCACGGCCCCCTGATCCACCTGCACTTCGCCGTGAGGAGGGGGCCCTGCCAGGATCCAGCTCTTGCGCCCTTCCAGGGGGGATGCCAGGGCAGGGAACAGGGTCCCCACCCGCTCCCCGGCGGCGAGGCGGCCGATCACTTCCGGGATCTGGCCGGTGGCGATCACCACGTCCACCCCGGCCCGGCGCGCCACGTCGGCCGCCTGCAGCTTGGTGGCCATGCCACCGGTGCCAAGGCCGCTCACGCTGTCACCGGCAAGGGAGCGCAGGGTGTCGTCTATGGTCTGCACCTCTTCGATGAGCTGGGCATCCGGGTTGGTGCGCGGGTCGGCGGTGAAGAGCCCCTTCTGATCCGTGAGCAGGATCAGCAAGTCCGCATCCGCCAGGATGGCGGCACGGGCGGAGAGGTTGTCGTTGTCCCCCACCTTGATCTCGGCGGTGGCCACGGCGTCGTTCTCGTTGATGACGGGGATGATGCGGTGATCGAGCAGAGTGCGCAGGGTGTCGCGGGCATTGAGGTAGCGCTCCCTGTCTTCCAGGTCGGCGCGGGTCAGCAGCATCTGGCCGATGTGCAGCCCGTAGAGGTTGAACAGGTCCTGCCATACCCGGATGAGCTGGGTCTGACCCACCGCCGCCAGCATCTGTTTGTTCGGCAGGGTAGGCGCCAGCGGAGGGTGGCCCAGATGCTCGCGACCGGCGGCGATGGCCCCCGACGTGACCAGCACGACACGGTGCCCGTGTCGATGCAAGGCGGCACATTGTCTGACCAGCTCGACCATGTGGGCACGGTTGAGGCGGGCAGATCCCCCGGTGAGCACGCTGGTGCCCAGTTTGACGACTATGGTTCTGTTTTCCATGGGAACGAAGGGTTAGAAAAGTAAGGAATCCCTTTATACCCACGGCCCCCCTGCCCTGCAAGGCAATTAAGCCTCGCCAGGCAGTTGCGGGCTCGGTGACAAAGCATCGGGGTACCCCGCACCGGGAAGATGCGGGGCTTGGGGATCAGGCTGCCGTCACGCTCAGTTCGGCGGTCACCTGCTTCGCGGGGGAGAGGGTGCACTCCAGCTGGGTCAACTTGCCGCTGATGAGCTTGTAGAAATGTTGCAGGGTGCGTTCCACTTCCGCCTGATGCTTCTTGGGCAGCGCCTTGTCGATCCACTCCCCGTCCGCGTTGTAGAACCCCGTCTGATAGTGGTAGCTGAAGCTGTGATCCGCCTGCTCCAGCACCAGCCACCAGCCCCAGAACTCCCGCTTGTCCGGAGCAGGCTTGGCGCTGACACAGACGGACAGGCAGTCAAAGCGGTAGCGGCCCTCCTCGCACAGGTCTTCACGCAAATAGGGGCCAATGGCCGCGAACTGCCGCAGCAATCGCTTGTAAGTCACTCTTTCTGACATGCTAACCTCCCTGTTGAACAAGCCATACCATCACATGATGATGTTACATTTTTAGTTTTATATCATGTACATAAGTGCTTTTTGAGCCAATCTACCGTCTCTTTCAGTGCCTCGTCATAGACCTCGAGCAGTGGCTGCTTGTCAAACACCACCGCCTTGCCGTTGCGACTCGCAGCGGCCAATGCCCGGACATCCTGCTCGGGACAAATAAAATCTTTCTTGTGCCCGATACTCAATATCGGCACGGAAGTGCGACTCCCCAGCAATCCCTGGGTCTTGAGGGAGAAGACCTGGCACTTGGTGCGCAGCAGATCCCACTGGGCCGCGTCCGCCCCCAGCCGGTTCGCCAGCCCGTCGCGCATCATGCGCGGGCAGCGGGCGAACATCTCCTGATTGGTGAACACCTGGTTGATGCCGGCACCGATGCAGACCACGGTCCGAAGCTTGAACGGCTCGACGAAGGCGAGACGGGCCGCCACATTGCCGGCGAGGCGGAACCCCACCATGGCGATGCGCTGGTGATCGACCCAGGCTACCTCCGAGAGGTAGTTGAGCACCGCCTGGTGCAGGCGGCTGGTGTCCTGCACCAGGGGCCAGTGCTCGGCATAGCCGGTGCCCGGCATGTCCAGGGAGAGCATCCCGATGCCGTGGGGCTCGAGACACTTGAAATAGAAGTTGAGGAAGTCCACCTGAAGCGAATCGATGCCACCGCTGACGATGACCAGGGGCACAGGTTTCTCGGTGGTGGGCAGATGCAGGTAGCCCTGGATGGTCTTGCCCCGAAACGGGACCTGCAACTCCTTGAGGGGCACCTTGAACAGGCGCCCGGCCTCGCGATAGGCCATGTTGCCGAGCAACTGGGCCTGATCCGCCAGCTCGTCGTGCTTGAGGTGGGGGTAGCTTGCGATGGAGTAGTAGCGCACTGCCTTGAGCAGGCTCTTCAGCGCCGCGGCGCGATCCCCTTCCCCCAGCAGCGTCCGCCCCGTATTGAAATAACGGCCGGCAAGCTGGCTCCACTCATAGACCCAGTTGCCGGGCACATAGCCCTTGATGGTGTCCAGATAGCGTTCGTGACTGCGCTCCCCCTGCCCCATGGCGATGTGCGCCAGGGTCTGCTCCACCTCGACGGGATCGGCCCCCTGCCAGGCCCAGGTCGGTCTGCGCAGCAGGCGATACCAGCGGGGCGACAGGGCGCCATCGATGAAGCTGTCAGACAGTGCGCTGTCTTGCTCGTCGACGGGGCTCGAGTTGGAGACTTCGGAAGTTTCCAATACCTTTTTGACCCGGGTAAACAGCTTTTCCGTCAGATTGGTATCGTCGTTTGGTTCCAAAATGGTGGCTCTTCTGTCTCAAACAATGTCCCATCTTAACCACTTTTCACATCGAGCAGCCACACCAGAAACGCATTGAGCCCCAAAAGGGGCTCAATGTGGTCAACCTTGCATCACGACGGATCAGTCCGCTCCCGAATGCCGGGGAGTCACTGGTAGCGACCGGTGCGGCGATTACGCTTCGTCGCAGATCGGCTTGGCGAACTCCAGCGCCATGTCCCAGGGCTGTTCAATCCAGGTATCCTGCGGAATAGCGACTTCGAAGTCATCCACAAGGGGTTCGCCCATGGGCTTGGCGAAGATGGTGATGAACTTGGCTCTGGGGTAGAGCTCGCGGATCGCCTTGGCGGTGCCGCCGGTGTCCACCAGATCGTCCACCACCAGCCAGCCTTCGCCGTCACCTGCGGTGGTGGCAGCCTTCACCACCACCAGCTCGCGCTGGTTGTCGTGGTCATAGCTGGAGATGCAGAGGGTTTCGACATTGCGAATGCCAAGTTCGCGGGCCATCAGGGCCGCAGGCACCAGACCACCGCGGCTGACGGCGATGATCCCTTTCCACTGGCTGACAGGCAGTTGACGACGGGCCAGACGGCGCGCTTCGCGTTGCAGGTTATCCCACGATACATAGAACTTTTTTGGCATGCTATCGATCTCAACGAGTTATAAAGCAATCACTTATGAGGCGAAACCCGGCAAAGAGACGGGTTCAGGTCAATTCTGGCACCCCGTTTCCCGAATTTTGCTTGCACTTTTTCGTGCCTCGGGGCTGACGCCTCGGCGGCAAAAACGGATGCAATGCGAACAGGGATGGGGTGTAGCTGGCGGCCATGTCGGGTGGACTCCCGATCTCGGGCCGGCTGTTGGGCCGGTATGATAGCACTCTTTATGGATAAATTGAGCGGCAAACGTATGCGAAAAACAGGAAATGTCCGCCATCTTCCGCTCTGTCGCCCTTTTGGGAGGGCTCCGGCGACACCGACAGGTTAGCCGTTTGACACACATTCCATGACATTCGGGCAAAAAAATAGCAGGGGGAGGAGAGGTTCCTCACACACCTGCTGCTGTTACCTGTGACGCCTGCGAGCCTTAACGGCGGGTAGCGTAGGGATTCGGGTAGTTGAAACCCTGGGTATAGAGAGATTGGGCAAACCAATAGGTTGAATTGCTGCCTGACATCATAAACTCCTGATTGCTTAACAAGTTACGTACCTTAATGCGGGTTCACATCCTTGAACTGACACTCGGTTCCATGGAGGCGCACTTGCTTTGCTTCGGTTCCCTGGAGGCATTGATTGTCATCCTGACAAGTGGGCTGGCCACGGCGGCTAATTTACCACCCGGCGCCCAAAAGACAATATTTTTGTGACTGGCATCACAAAATTGATGTTGTGCTGACACGAATAAGGCAGGTAGTGAAGTTCGCCATCCATGCTCCCTTTCCCAGCACAAGCAGAGCGTCATTTGCGCTGATCGCTCACATTTTTGCGTGATTGACTGTATTATCGTTATCCTCTTCCCCGGCCCGCAGAGTGGGGCCCGACATTTTCCATGCTGGTAAGGAGTCCCGACGTGGCACAGCTCAGTTCTCTGTCTCCCAAGTTGATTTGGCAATTCTTCGAGCAGATCTGCTCCATCCCCCACCCCTCCAAGCACGAAGCCCAACTGAGCGCCTGGATCGTGGCGTGGGCCCAGGGAGAAGGCCTGGCGGTCAAGCAAGATGCCGTCGGCAACATCATCATCAAGAAACCGGCCACGCCGGGGATGGAAAACCGCAAGGCCGTGGTGCTGCAAGCCCACATCGACATGGTGCCCCAGGCCAACGCCGACACCCAGCACGACTTCACCACCGATCCCATCGATGCCTACATCGACGGTGAATGGGTCACTGCCCGCGGCACCACCCTGGGCGCCGACAACGGCATGGGCATGGCTGGCTGCCTGGCCGTGCTGGCCGACAAGACCATCAAGCACGGTCCGCTGGAAGTGCTGCTGACCACCGACGAAGAGACCGGCATGACCGGCGCCTTCGGTCTGGAAGCGGGCTGGCTGGAAGGCGAGATCCTGCTCAATACCGACTCCGAAGAGGATGGCGAAGTCTACATGGGCTGCGCCGGCGGGGTGGATGCCAATATCCGCTTCCCCCTGGAGCGGGTCGCTGCCACCGAGGGTGAAGGTTTCGAGCTGCAGGTCAAGGGCCTGCGCGGCGGCCACTCCGGGGTCGACATCCATCGCGGCCGCGGCAACGCCAACAAGCTGCTGGTCCGTCTGCTCAAGGCCGCCGAACCGCTGGGGGTGCGCCTTGGCGATCTCAGTGGCGGCACCCTGCGCAACGCCATCCCCCGCGAGGCCCGCGCCAGCCTGCTGGTGCCCGCCGCCAGCGTGGCTGACTTCAAGGCCCTGGTGGACCGCTACGCCGGCATCTATCAGAGCGAGCTGGCCGCCACCGAGGCCAACCTCACCGTGCTGCTCACCGCCCGGGAGAAACCGGCCCAGCTCATGAGCGAGTCCCTGCAAAGCCGCCTGCTGGATGCCCTGATGGCCTGCCCGAACGGGGTGATGCGCATGAGCGACGCCATCCCGGGCGTGACCGAGACCTCCACCAACCTGGGTGTCATCAAGACACTCGAGGGGGAAGTCTATGTGCAGTGCCTGATCCGCTCCCTCATCGATTCCGGTCGCGAGAACATCGAGCAGATGACCCGCTCCCTGTTCACCCTGGCCGGCGCCAGCTGCGAGTTCACCGGCGCCTACCCGGGTTGGGCCCCGAACGTCGACTCACCGGTCATGGCACTGGTGCGAAGCAGCTACCAGACCCTGTTTGGCGAGATGCCGAACGTCATGGTGATCCACGCAGGCCTCGAGTGCGGTCTGTTCAAGAGCGCCTACCCGGACTGGGACATGGTCTCCTTCGGCCCGACCATCCGTGGCGCCCATGCACCGGGGGAGAAGGTACACATCCCGGCGGTCGAGCGTTTCTGGCAACTGCTGGTTCACGTGCTGGAACATATCCCGGCCAAGTAAGCCAGCTCACGACCATACCGATGCCCCGCCCCGTGCGGGGCATCTTTTTTGTGCACCCTCCTCGGCCACCTCTCTCATATCCCCGATTCCACGCGCGGCCCTGGCTTGAAATCGTATCCATGAACAGGTCTGCATTTGAAAACCTTTTCCATGATTTATGTAAATTTACAACACAAAAAGTTGATCCAGCTCACATATGCCCCTAGGATCAGAACGTGACCAAGGTCACACAACCCATGAACCACAGAGAAACGAGGTCATCATATGTTCGAGAATCTGGCAGTGCTGTTCCACCTGAAGGGTGCAACCAGCAAGAAAGGTGCTGAAGAGAAAGACACTTATGCGCCTGCAACCCGCAATTACTACTTCCGTTATGGCGCCTGATATCGCCTGTCCGGAAGTTGAAATTAGCAACGTAATAAAACTACAAAACAACTCAGCAATCCACACAGCAGCCACCCCCATCGGGGCGCTGTCCTGCCCGGGCCAGAATTTCCACGGCCAAACCTGAACTCCAACCATGAAGATGGGGCCCGCAGGCCCCATTTTTTTATTCCGTTTCCGCCTCTATTGCGCCTCCTCGGTGCCACCTTGCAGCGATGCCGGTCGCGACGTGGCGGGCGCCGGCATCATATCGCCTTTCCCAGTGGCACCGCCTCCTGCACGGGCAAGGGGAAATGGCAGGCCACCTGATGCCCCTGCCCGCCGCACGCCTCAAGGGCGGGCGAGCGGGTGCGGCACAGATCCGTTGCATGGGGACAGCGCTGGTGAAAGTGGCAGCCACTCGGCGGCGAAATGGGGGACGGCACATCCCCCGTCAGCAGGATGCGCTGGCTGCGCCGCCGTGGATCCGGCACCGGAATGGCGGAGATGAGCGCCTGGGTATAGGGATGGCGTGGTGCCAGGTAGAGTGCCTGGGCCTCGGCCAGTTCGACGATCCGGCCCAGATACATCACCGCAATCCGGTCCGAGATGTGCTTGACCACCGACAGGTCATGGGCGATGAAGATGATGGCGAGGTTCATCTCCCGCTGCAGATTGAGCAGCAGGTTCACGATCTGGGACTGCACCGACACGTCGAGCGCCGACACCGCCTCGTCACACACCAGCAGCTTGGGCTTGAGGGCGATGGCGCGGGCGATGCCGATGCGCTGGCGCTGGCCACCAGAGAACTCATGGGGATAGCGATCCACCGCGCTGCCGGGCAAACCGACTTTCTCCAGCAGCTCCTGCACCCATGTCCGGCGCTGTTCGGCGTTGCCCTTGCCGTGGATGATGAAGGGCTCCTCCAGGATCTGCCCCACCGTGTGGCGGCTGTTGAGGGATTCTGCGGGATCCTGGAACACGATCTGCATCTCCTGACGCAGGGATCGCATCTCCTTGGGCGAGAGGTGGGTGATGTCACGCCCCTCGAAGGTGATGGAACCGGCGCTCGGCTCGAACAGCTTGAGCAACGAACGCCCCAGGGTGGACTTGCCGCATCCCGACTCTCCCACCAGGCCAAGGGTCTCCCCCTGCTTGAGATCAAAGCTGATGCCATCCACCGCGTAGACGGTGTATTGCTTGCGCAAGAAACCGCCACCCATCTTGAAATGCTGCTTTAAATTGCTTACCGACAACAAGCTGGTCATGACTTCCATCCCCGACGATTCATGGCAGCAAACGACCTGGTCGCCTTCCCGCCGCCTGGCTGTCCTGCGACACCCCGTCCCCACACCAGGCCGCTCATAGGCTCACCTCCTTCCAGTGGTGGCAGGCCACCCCGTGGCGTTCGCTCAACTGCTCGGTCACCGGTATGGTCTCCACGCAAAGGGGCGTGGCATGGGGGCAGCGGTTGGAGAAACGGCACCCCGCCGGCATCTCGTGCAGGGCGGGCACCTGACCCTTGATGGTCTTGAGCAGGCTCTTTGGCACATCTTCCAGACGCGGGATCGAGGCCATCAGACCATGAGTATAGGGATGGCGCGGGTGGTCAAACAGTTCATAGATATCGGCCCGCTCCACCGCACGCCCGGCATACATCACCACCACCTCGTCGCACAGCTCCGCCACCACCCCGAGATCGTGGGTGATGAAGATGATGGCCATGCCGGTCTGGGCTTGCAGCTCCTTCATCAGATCCAGGATCTGGGCCTGGATGGTCACATCGAGCGCCGTGGTCGGCTCGTCGCAGATGAGCAGGGCCGGTTCGCAGGCCAGCGCCATGGCGATCATCACCCGCTGGCGCATGCCGCCGGAGAGATTGTGGGGATAAGCCGCGAAACGCTGGGCAGGCTCGGGGATCCCCACCTTCTGCAACATGGCGATGGCGGCGTCACGGCGCTGGGCCTTGCTGTAATCGGGGCGGTGGAGGCGAAACACCTCCATCAGTTGATCGCCAACCGTCTGCACCGGGTTGAGGGCCGTCATGGGCTCCTGAAAGATCATGGAGATACGGTTGCCACGCACCTTGTACATCTGCTCCGGCGGCAGATTGAGCAGCTCCTCCCCCTGAAAGCGGATGGAGCCCGCCACCACCTGACCGTGGGGCCTTGGCAGCAACCCCATGATGGCCAGCGAGGTGACGCTCTTGCCGCAGCCGGACTCGCCGACTATCCCCAGGGTTTTGCCCGGGGCGACCTGGAAGCTGACCCCGTCGAGCACCTTGATCTTGCCGTCGTCGACGGCGAACTCCACCTCGAGATCCCGCACCTCGAGGATGGGGGACAGAGACTGCCCCTCATGATCTCTGGTGCCGGGGGCGGTGGCCTGTGTGTTGGGCATGACTGCTGCTCCCTTCTGGGCCACATCAATGATGTGCATAGGTCTTGTCGATCAGGGTGATGGGGGCCAGCGCCTTGCCGTCAGCCTTGGCCTTCTGGGTCTCCTCCTTCACCTTGGGATCGATCCAGAGCAGGCCGCCACTGCTGTGGGGGTAGCCATCCATGGGCCAGTAGAGCAGATCCGGGGTGTTGCGGGTGGCGGGCACCTCCGGCAGCATCACATAGCGCCAGCTGCTGGCTCGCACATAGTTGAGCTGAACGCCGGGCACGAAGATGGCGAGATCATAGATCCGCTGCTGGATCTGGTGGGAAAGCGCGGCCCGCTTGTCCATGTCGAACTCGACGTTGTAGGCGTCGATCAGGCTGTCGAGCGCTTTGTCAGCCACGTTGAACAGGTTGTTGGTCTGGGGCTTGTTGGCGTTGTCGGAGTGGAAGGACTCCCAGTATTGCGGATAGAGACCACCGCCCCCCCAGCCAAGCCAAGCCGCCTCGTGTTTCTTCTCCAGCATCACCTTGAAGCCGGTGGCGCCATCCACCAGATTGAGCTCCAGATCCAGGCCCGCCTTCTTGGCCTCTTCCTTGAGCACGGTCAACCGCTTGGAGTGCTCCTGGCTGGTGTAGGTGAGGGCCAGGGTGAGCCGCTCTCCCTTGTCGTTTTGCAGGATGCCGTCCGGTCCCTGCTTGCCGTAACCGCCCTTGGCGAAGTACTCCCGTGCCTTGGCGATGTCGTAGGCCCGCTCAGGGAGCGCGATGTCGGTGAAGGCCCCGAAGCCAGAGCCGAAGGTGGTAGCGCGGTCATAATCGCCGTGCAGCACCGTCTCTATCATCTTGTCGATGTTGAAGGCGTGCTGGATGCCGAGCCGCACGTTGAGATCCGCCAGCTTGGGATTGGCCACGTTGAGGTGAACCCCCTGCCCCCCCTGCTTGGTGTCGGTCATGGCCATCACCTTCTGCACGTATCCCTGCTTGTACTCCGGTGTGACCGCCTTCTCATGCCACCAGTTGGGCAGGATCATCTCGAAGGTGTCCAACTCCCCCTTGAGGAAGTGGCGGAACGCGATGTTGTGGTCGCGGATCACCTGCACCTTGATGGTGTCGAGGTTGAACCTGTGCTGGTTGTAGCGATCGTCTTTTGCCCACCACTCTTTCTGCTTGCTGAAGGTGACGGACTTGCCCTTCTTCACGTCGCTCATCACGTAGGGGCCCGTGGTGGGTACCACGGCCCAGTTGTACTGCTTCACCCAGTTCGGGCCCATCTTGTAGTAGTGCTTGGGCTGGGGCCACAGTTCGGTGGTGTTGAGGAGATCGAGCTTGGCCTTGCGGCTGCCCGCCTTGACCAGGATGGTGTGGTCGTCAATCTTCTCCACCGCCACCACCTCGGTGGTGTAGTAGTTGTTGAACCAGGGGCCCTTGATGTCCTTGGAGCGCATCATCTCGTAGCCGAAGGTGTAGTCATCGGCGGTGACCGGCTTGCCGTCGGACCACTTGGCGCGCGGGTCGAGCCTGAAATAGACGGTCTGGCTGTCCGGCGCGATGGCCCAGGCATTCGCCAGGGCCGGAATGGGGTTGCCCGTGTTGGGATGGAAGCTGATGAGCCTCATCTGGTTGTCGAGGATGAAGGAGCGGAACGAGCCGTTGGAATCCGGCCCCACGGTGCGAAACGTCAGCGGGAAGCTGTCGACGAAGAGATTGAGGTTGCCGCCGGGCAGCGCCTTGGGAGAGGCGAACACGGGGTCGGTGTCGTTGGTCTCCCACGTCAGATCCGCGGGCAGGCTGGCCGCCCACACCCAGGATCCGTTCAACAGCAGAAAGAGAGCACCTGTCCATTTGATTTTATTGTTCATGTTTGACTTCCTGGTCATGCCCCTGCACTGGGGGTTTATCAATTTAAGGGTGAGCGACCCGGCGCCTTGAGTGCGCCACAGGTCACTGATAACGGGTAAATTTGCGCGGGTCGAACGCCTCGCGGATCGCCTCGCCGATAAAGGAGACCATGATCAGCACCAGACTCACCGCCGCCACTACCGAGCTCACGATCCAGATGGCGTCGAGGTTGTTGATCCCCTGGGAGAGCAGCTCCCCCCAGCTCGGGGTCGGCGGCGCCAGGCCAAAGCCCAGGTAGTCCAGCGCCGTCAGGGTGGAGATGTTGCCCACCACGGCAAACGGGGCCAGGGTGACGATCATCATCAGGGTATTGGGCAGAATGTGGTTGAAGATGATGCGCCTGGTGCTCGCCCCCTGGGCCCGCGCCGCCATCACGTAGTCCCGCGCCCGCTCCTTGTAGGTGAGGGTGCGCATGTACCAGGTGATCCCCATCCAGCCGAACAGCACGTTGATGCCCACGAACAGGCCGAAGTTCGGCTTGGCCAGGGAGACCAGGATCATGATGACGTAGAGGAAGGGCACCTGGGACCAGATCTCGATGAAACGCTGCATCAGGAGATCGAATCGACCGCCGAGGAACCCCATCATGCAGCCGATGCTGACCCCGATGACATAGCTCGCCACCAGCGCGATGAAGGCAAAGCCGATGGCGATGCGAAAGCCGTAGACCAGCCGTGCCAATACGTCGCGACCGCTGGTGTCGGTGCCGAGGAAGTGGCGCTCCGCCAGGCTCGGGGCATAGGGCGGGTAGGCTTCCTCCTTGAAGTCCTGCTCATAGGGGTTCCAGGGCACAGGTGGCAGCAGCACCCAGTCCCCCTTGCCCTCTGCGGCGAATTTGTCTTTGAGCTGGCGGTAGTTGGTCTCGTACTCGTAGTCGAGCCCGAAGTGCTGGCCCGGGATCACGTCCCCATAGGTGGGGAAATAGAGCTCCCCCTGATAGCTCACCGCCAGGGCCCGGCTGTTGACCAGCAGTTCCGCCAGCAGAGAGATGACCACCAGGACCGAAAAGATGACAAAAGAGTAGTAGCCGCGCTTTATCGACTTGAAGCGCTTGAGTTTTTTCAGAGTTACCGGATTCAGGTTCATGCTCACTCTCCAAACCGCACGCGGGGATCGACCAGGGCAACGCAGATGTCGGAGACAATGTTGCCCACCAGCATCAGCATGGAGGTGATGGCCAGAATGCCCATGACGGTGGGGTAATCCCGCTCGACAATGGCCTCGTAACCGAGCAGGCCGATGCCGTCGATGTTGAAGATGGTCTCGATGAGGAAGGAGCCCCCGAAGAAGACGGTGAGCACCGACCCTAAGTGACTCGCGATGGGGATCAGGCTGTTGCGCATGGCGTGATCGGTCACCGCCTTGCGAAACGGCAACCCCTTGGCCACGGCGGTGCGCACATAATCCGCCGACAGGTTCTCCATCAGGCTGTTCTTCATGGTCATGGTGAGGATGGCGAAATCCCCGATGGCGTAGGCGATGAGCGGCAGCAGCGCGTGGGCGAAGACGGTGCGGATCTGATCCCAGCTGCTCTCCATCCCGTCAAACTCGTCCCCCGGGAAGCCCCCCATGGGCAACCACTCCAGATGGAACGCAAAGACGGTGATGAGGAAGATCCCCACCACGTAGGCGGGCAGCGCATAGGCCATGTAGATGAGCATGGAGCTCAGGGAATCGAAGCGGCTGTTGTGTCTGAGCGCCTTGGCCACTCCGAGCGGGATGGAGACGGCATAGCTCAGCAGAAAGGTGGCGAGCCCGAAGAAGGCGGTCACCGGCAACCTCTCCTTGATGAGATCCCACACCGGCTCGTAATAACGGGTCGACTCCCCGAGATCCAGCACCGCCAGCTTCTGCAACCAGTCCCAGTAGGCGACCAGCATGGGTTTGTCGAGGCCGTAGAACGCCTTGAGCTCTTCAATCTGTTCGTCGGAGAGTGCCTGCGCCCCCTTGCTGCCACTGGAGCGGCCGGACTCGTTTTGCGAGACCTGCGCCTGCAGCAGCATGCGCTCGACCGGGCCGCCCGGCACGAAGCGGGTGATGGTGAAGACGAGCAGGGTGATACCGAGAAACGTCGGGATGATCAAAAGCATCCGACGTAGGAAATACGACAGCATGGTGGAACCTCGTCCTTGTTGTTCTTTTATGGCCAGTCACATCCGGTGACGGGCCTATCCTTACCTGGCATTACTCACTGAATTGACTGGCATTGGCAGACAATCCGGCTCGGTCACTGTAAAAGCTCTGCAACAAAAATCAAGTAGAACCCTGTCTGCGACCAGGAATGTCCCCCCGCAGCATATCCCGCGGATGATTTTTTCCAAAAAAACCAACTTCAATATAAAAAACTGCTACGCCTACCCGTCCAACTCGATTTTAATTATTAAAAAATTAATTACACAGGTGTTTTAATCCAAATCAAGCAGAATAAAATCAACAAGTTAATGATAATTCGGGTTGTTTTCTCATTTACCTATAAAAGAAGAGGGATAGCCTCCCCCACCATCCGTTCCCCGGAAAACGCTCTCGCCATAAAAGCAGATGAAAATACTGCAAAAAACCGTTTTCTCGATATCGGCACCGGAGTGACAAGCGACTTATCGATAAGTTCAAAAATAATCAATAAAATTGTAAAAATCGAACTTAACAACATCTTTACATAAGTTGACGCAACATTTACGGAATAAAACGCCAAAAATATTCCATCAAGTGCATATTCCCATCTAATTCCCTCTGCTGCCCCCATCCCCGCCGCTCCATTTGACGTCCATCACCAAACCTTGATAAGCCTTACGCACCGCTCCAACGAGGGCGGTAATGGAAGCAAACAATAAACAATCAGGAAGGATACTAGCGATGCTTAGGAAAAGCAGACTCTCTGCTGCCGTAGCGTTTGCCTTGGCGAGCGCGGCAGTTGTGGCCACCCCTGTCCTGGCCGAAGAGGGCCAGAACGTAGAAAAACTGCAAAAAATCAAGGTCACCGGCTCGCGGATCTCCCGGGTCGATGTGGAAGGCGCCACCCCGGTCGTCTCCGTGACCAAGGCGAAAATCGAGCAATCCGGTCAGCAGACCGTCGCCGATTACCTCAAGCAAGCCTCCTACAACTCCTTTGGCGGCGTCTCCCCTGCCTCCGGCAGCTCCTTCCAGTCCCAATCCACCGTCGGCCTGCGCGGCCTGGGTTCCGAGCGTACCCTGGTTCTGCTGAACGGCAAGCGGGTAGCGGGTTCCCCCACCATGGGCGGCACCTCCATCAACCTCAACACCATCCCCATGGCCGCCGTTGAGCGGGTCGAGGTCAACCTGGACGGCGGCTCCGCCATCTATGGTTCCGACGCCATCGGTGGCGTGATCAACGTGGTGCTCAAAGAGGGCTACGAAGGGCTGGACTTCCAGGGCCGCATCGGCTCCCCGAGCGAAGAGGGCGGCGACGAGAAGAGCGGCTCCATCGTGGCAGGGGTGGCCGGCGAGAAGGGCTCCCTGATGGCGGTCTACGAGCACGACAAGAAGGACGTCATCTACGCCCGGGATCGTGACTATCTCTCCAAACAGGGCAACGACTCCCCCAGCCCCTACGGCCGCAACGTGGAAGGGATCACGGGTCTTGACGCCAACGGCGACCCCATCTGGAAATACGGCCCCCTGGCCGGCGCCACCAATGCCGACGGTTCATGCAAGGAGCCCTTCGTCGGGTTCGAGGGCGGCTGTAACTTCAACTACGGCCAGGTCGCGGCCACCACGGCCTCCCGCAGCCGTGACACCCTGTACGTGAACGGTCGCTACCACATCAACGACAATGTGGACTTCGTGCCGCAGATCATCGGCTCCCGAGTCGAGAGTTTTGGCCGCTTCGCCCCGGCCGCCGGTGCCTTCACCATTGACCCGGCCAACCCGAAGAACGCCCAGTTCTTCGCCGACAACGGCCTGGATGCCGCCGCCACCCAGGGTCTGGGTGAGGCTGCCTACGCCTACTACCGCTTCAGCAACGTCGGTCCCCGTGACAACTATGTCACCGACACCACCGGCAGCATGAACCTCGGCTTCGAAGGCACCATCGCCACCGAAAGCGTCGGCGACATGCAGTGGAACGCCGGCTACATGTACTCCAAGACCGACAACAAGGAGAACGGCACCGGTTACGTGCTGAAGTCCGCCGCCCAGCAGGCGGTCGCCGACGGCAAGTTCGTCGGTGGCGAGTTCGACGCCTCCACCACGGCCTCCATGGCCGCCGACACCAGCCGCCGCTCCACCATGGACTTCTACCAGTGGTACGCCGGTGTCCAGTGGGACATGGGTGAACTGCCGGCCGGTCCGGTCAGCTGGTACGCCGGTGCCGAGTACAACGACTGGGTCTATGCCGACAAATACGACGCCCAGTCCGAAGCCGGCAACATCATCGGCTCCTCCGGCAACTCCTCCGGTGGCGTGCGTGACGTGACTGCCGCCTACATCGAGTCCCTGGTGCCCATCACCGAGCAGATCGAGCTGAACGTGGCCGGTCGCTTCGACAAGTACAGCGACTTCGGCAGCGCCTTCTCCCCCAAGGCGAGCCTGCGTTACCAGCCGCTGGACAACCTGATGCTGCGCACCTCCTGGTCCCGTTCGTTCCGCGCCCCCAGCCTGAGCGATCTCTACTCGGCTGACTCCTTCTCTGCCGACTGGGCGAAGGATTACGTCTACTGCGAGGCCAACGGCATCTCCGCGGCTGACTGCCCGAACCGCCAGTACGACACCACCCGTACCTCCAACGAGGATCTGAAGGAAGAGACCGCGGACACCTGGAACTTCGGGGTGGCCTACAGCCCGGTGGATGACCTGAACCTCTCCCTGGACTACTACACCATCAAGATCGAGGACGTGATCCAGCTGAACTCCCTGCAGTCTCTCATCTATGACGAACTGAACAGCGGCAGCTCCAGCAGCATCACCCGCAACAGCCAGGGCAAGATCAGCAACGCCATCGCACCCATGGTCAACCTGGGGACCCTCGAGACCTCCGGCCTCGACCTGAAGGTGGATTACACCTACGACCTGAACTACGCCACCGTGCGTTATGACCTGGGCGGTACCTACATCCTGAAATACAAGGAAGGTCTGTACGCCGGTGGTCCCATCATCGACAAGATCGGCCAGAACGGTCTGCCCCAGATGCGCTTCAGCTCCGGTGTGGGTGTCAACGTTCCCCAATGGTGGAACATGGATACCTACCTGAGCGCGAACTACATCGACTCCCAGAGCCAGGATTACATCGCCGATACCGGTGAGGAAGTGGGCCACATCGCGTCCCAGACCACCTGGAACCTGAACGTCGGCGTGGAAGCGCCCTGGAACGGCAAGATCCAGGTCGGCGTGAAGAACATGTTCAACGTGGGCCCGTCCCTCGAGAGCGATGGCTTCACCTATGACGACGAGCTCTACAGCATCGACGGTCGCATCTACTACCTCGACTACAGCCAGAAGTTCTAATCCACCAGCAAACCACAAGCCGGCCCGTTCGGGCCGGCTTTGCCCAAGGTCCCAAGGAAGTTACGGAGATAGGGTAATCCTATGAAAACAAGGACAACTACAATGAAGAAAGCGCTCCTCGGCAGCCTGATTTCGGCTGCCTTGCTGACCAGCTTCAATCTGAGTGCCGCCTCTGCCAGCCAGGCCGTGGACGCTCAAGCCGCCACCGACAATGCATCCAAAGTTTCCCAGCAGAAGATCGACAGCTACGCCGAGTCTGCCGAGTCTGCCCTGGCCCAGTACAAGGCCGCCCTGCGCCAGGCCGACAGCCTGCGCACCTACAACGAGCAAGTGGGCAAGATGGTCGACTCCCAGAGCGCCGAACTCGCCTCCATGCAAAAGCAGATCGCCCAGATCGACCAGACCAGCACCGAAGTGGTGCCCCTGATGCTCAAGATGATCGACTCCCTCGAGCAGTTCGTCTCCCTGGACCTGCCGTTCCAGAAGGTGGAGCGTGAGGACCGCGTGGCGGCCCTGACCGATCTCATGAACCGGGCCGACGTCACCATCTCCGAGAAGTACCGCAAGATCCTCGAGGCCTACCAGATCGAGGAGGGCTTCAGCCGCACCATCGAAGCCTACAAGGCGAGCCTGGACAAGGATGGGGACGAGAAGACCTACGAGTTCCTGCGGGTCGGGCGCATCGCCCTGCTCTACCAGTCCCCGGATGGCAACGAGACCGGCATGTGGAACAAGAAGACCCGCCAGTGGGAAGTACTGCCCCAGGAGTATCGCAGTGCGGTTGAACAAGGCCTTCGCATCGCGAAGAAGCAGGCGCCCCCCGCCCTCATCAAGCTGCCGGTTCAAACTGCGGAGAAAGCATCATGAAAGGAATCAAACTTGCCATCGCCTCGCTGATCGCGGGCGCTACCCTGGTCACCCTGCCGGTGACCGCCGCCGAGAAGCCGGTGGATCTCAACGCCCTGCTCAATCAGGTCAAGGCCGCCAGCACCAGCGAATCCCAGCTCAACAAGGAGCGGGAAGCCCGCTTCCTGGCTGACAAGAACGAACAAGGGGCCCTGCTCGCCAAGGCCAAGGCGGATCTCGCCGCCGAAGTCGCCAGGGGCGAAAAGCTCAAGGCCACCTTCGATGCCAACGACAAGCAGCTCACCGAGCTGACCGAAACCCTGCGCCAGCGCTCCGGCAACATGGGCGAGATGTTTGGCGTGCTGCGCCAGTTCGCCGGCGAGTTCAAGGGGATCTTCAACGCCTCTGCCCGCCGGGTCGAGCATCCGGAGCAGACCGCCCTGCTGACCCGCCTGGCCGAGAGCAAGGAGCTGCCCTCCAGCGATGACCTGACCGCCTTCTGGACCACCACCCTCAGCCGCATGGTCGACGGTGGCAAGGTGAGCCAGATCCCGGCCACCGTGGTCTATGGCGAAGGCAACCAGGCCCAGAAGACCGTGACCCAGATCGGCGAGTTCAACACCGTCTCCGAAGGCAAGTACCTCACCTTCGTGCCGGAGACCGGCAAGTTCGAACAGCTGCCCCGCCAACCCGACAAAGGAGTGCTGGAACCCATCGCCGACTTTGAACAAGGTGGCGGCAGCGTCGAACCCATCTTCGTCGATCCGTCCCGCGGCGTGATCCTCTCCCTGCTGGTGCAGTCGCCGACCCTGAAGGAGCGCATCGATCAAGGGGGTGAAGTGGGCTACGTCATCATGGTACTCGGCGTGCTCGGTACCCTGCTGGCACTGTTCTGCGGCGCTCGCCTCTCCCTCATCGGCGGATCCATGCGCAAGCAGCTCAAATCCGATCAGATCATCAAGGGCAATCCCATCGGCGAGATGCTGGGGGCCTACCAGAGCCATCGTGGCGACAACATCGAGGATCTGGAATCCAAGCTCGACGAGATCATCCTGCGCAACGTGCCCAAGTTCGAGAAGGGCATCAGCATCATCAAGCTGATCGCCTCCGTCGCCCCGCTGCTGGGTCTGCTGGGGACAGTGGTCGGGATGATTGCCACCTTCCAGGCCATCACCCTGTTCGGTACCGGCGATCCCAAGCTGATGGCGGGCGGTATCTCCGAGGCCCTGGTGACCACCATGCAGGGTCTGGTCGTGGCCGTGCCCATGCTGTTCCTCTACACCATCGTGCAGACCCAGAGCCGTCGTCTGATCCAGGTGCTGGAAGAGCAGAGCGCCGGTTTCGTCGCCCGCTACCAGGAACGTCTGCACGCCGCCAAAGCCGCAGCCTAAGGAGTCACCCATGTGGTTCTGGTTGATTGAAGAAGTCGAGTCGGTCCGCCGGTTTCTGGGATTGGGGGGCGACGTGCTGGTCGCCCTGTTCTTCCTGACCCTGATGATGTGGGCCCTGCTGCTGGAGCGCTGGTTCTACTTCATGGCGGTCTACCCCAAACAGGTGAAGCAAACCAAGGCGGCCTGGCTGGCCCGCACCGATCACCTCTCCTGGTCCGCCAGGCAGATCCGCCGCGAGCTGGTCTCCAGGGTTGCCATGGCGGTGGACAAGGGGATGCCGGTCATCAAGGTGCTGATCGCCCTCTGCCCGCTGATGGGGCTGCTCGGGACCGTGGTGGGCATGGTACAGGTGTTCGACACCCTGGCCATCACCGGCACCGGCTCACCGCGGGCGATGGCCTCGGGGATCTCCAAGGCGACGGTACCGACCATGGCGGGCATGATTGCCGCCCTTTCCGGCCTGTTTTTTGTCAACCAGCTCGATCACAAGGCCAAGTTGGCGGTGCAGAAGCTGGAAGACAACCTGAAACACGGCTGATGCAGGATGCACATCCCCGGCCGGGCCATGCCCGCCGGGGCACAGAACAAGCAAGGAGTTTTTTGCCATGAGAAAACGTCACAGCGACAGCGGTGCTGACGAGGCGGCCATCGATTTGACCCCCATGCTGGACATCGTGTTCATCATGCTGATCTTCTTCATCGTCACCACCTCGTTCGTCAAGGAGTCCGGCGTGGAGATCAACCGCCCGAGCGCCAGCACGGCCGAGACGGTGAAGAAGGGGAACATCATGGTCGCGGTCCGCGAGAACGGTCAGGTCTGGGTCGACAAACGGGTCGTCGAAGTGGGTGCCGTGCGCGCCAACATCGAGCGGCTGCGGGCGGAGAACCCGGAGAGCGCCGTGGTGATTCAGGCCGATACCGAGTCCCGTTCCGGGCTGGTGGTGCAGGTCATGGACCAGATCCGCATGGCCGGTGTCCAGAACATCTCCATCGCGGCGAGCAAGAGCAGCTGATGCCGGAGCGAGCCCTATGAGATACCTGATATCGTTGGCGGTCTCCTGCGTGGTGGTGTTCTTCCTGTTCCTGGGAATGAACAAGCTCATCACGCCGGATCACCGGGAGCTGACGGAGCGGGAGGACGTCACCATGACCGACTTCATCCGCCTCAAGCCTCAGGAGACCCTGCAAGAGAAACAACGGGAACTGCCCAAGCCGCCGCCCCCGAACCGCCCGCCGCCCCCGCCCGAGATGGAGGTGGCGAGCACGGACAGGCCGCAGATGGAGAGCTCCCCCATGGACATGCCCAAACTCGACATCCCGGTCAACATCGGTGGCGGCAACGCCCTGGGTGCCTACAGCACCGGTGGCGGTGGTGGCGGCATGGGTGGCAACAACGGCGCCATCCCGATGGCGACCTTCGAGCCCATGATGCCCCGCAAGGCGGCCCTGGCCGGTCTCGCGTCCGGCAAGGTACTGGTGGAGTTCACCGTCACCGAGCGCGGTACCGTGAGCAACATCCGCATCGTCAAGGAAGAGCCCCGCAGCTATGACCTCGGCAAGGCGGCACGCCAGACCATCGCCAAGTGGACCTTCAAGCCGGCCATGGTGGACGGCAAGCCGCAGGCCAGTCGCATGCAGCAAGAGATCGAGTTTGCGACCAACTAAGGAGGGTGGCGATGAAAAAGTTACATACCCTGATCCTCGCCCCGGTGGCCATGGCGGTGCTGCTCAGCACCGCCACCTGGGCCGCCGAACAACCCGCCCTGTCTGACCGCGCCTACCGCGCGGTCAACAAGGCCCAGGCGTTGATCACCGAGAAGAAATACGGCGAGGCCAATGCCAAGCTGCAGGAGGCGCTGTCCGGCGCCGGCGAGCGGGTCTACGACAAGGGGGTCATTTTGCAGACCCTGGGCTTCGTGGCGGCGCAGCAGGAGAAGTACGGTCAGGCGACCAAGTACTTCGCCGACGCCATCGCCACCGGCGGCCTGCCGCCCCCGGTGGCCCAGCAGGTGCGCTACAACCTAGCCCAGCTCTACATGGCGGAGGGGAACTTCAAGGGTTCCATCAACACCATGAAGGAGTGGTTCGCAAACCTCGGCAAGGACGAGAAGCCGACCCCGCACGCCTACATCACCCTGGCCAACGCCCATGTGCAGCTCAAGCAGTACCGGGAAGCCATTCCGGCAGTGGACAACGCGATCAAGCTCTCCGCGGGCAAGGCGCCGGAGTCCTGGTACCTGCTGAAGATGGCGGCCCACTACGAGCTGAAACAGTACAAGCCGGCCACCGAGGTGCTGACCGTCCTGGTGGACCGCTACCCGGAGAAGAAGAAGTACTGGACCCAGCTCTCGGCCATGCACATGCAGGCGGGCAACGATGCCAAGGCCCTGGCGGCACTGGAAGGGGCCTACAACCTCGGCATGCTGACCGAAGCCAACGAGTTGCAGCGGCTCGCCAACTACCTCGCCTTCGCCGGCATTCCCCACCGCGCCGCCCGCGTGATGGAGAAAGCCATGAAGGAAGGGCAGATCGAGAGCACCGCGGCCAACTACAAGACGCTCGCCAACTACTGGCATCAGGCCAAGGAGCTGGACCCGGCCATCGACACCCTGGCCAAGTCCTACAAGCTGGCCCCCAATGCCGAGCTGCAGCTCAAGATGGCGCGCATGATGATCCAGAGCAAGCGCTACCAGGATCTGGTGGCCTTCGCCGCCAAACCTGCCGCCAACGCCAGCGGCGAGCAGCGGGCGGACCTGAAGTTCCTGACCGGGGTCGCCTATTTTGAGCAGCAAAAGCCCAAGGAGGCGCTCTCCGCCTTCACTCAGGCTGCCCAGAACGGCAATGTCAGTGGTCGCGCTTCCCCCTGGATCAGCTTCTTGAAAGAGCAGCAGGGCGGCGCCGTCACCCAATAAAGCTGCGCGGCCCGGCTGGCGGGACGGGGATCTCCCCGACTCGGCATCCGGGCCGCGACACATCGACAAGGGGGTCACCCCGCAGATTGCCTTGGTGGCAATTGGCCGCTCTTCGGAGCGGTCTTTTTTATGGCACCGCCCCTGCCCTTTTCCCCCTCCTTCTCCTGATGCAAGGCACAAAAAAATCCGGAGCCTGGGCTCCGGATTGGGTCATTGCCTTGCGAGAGAACAGGCCATGCAAAGTGCCGGCCTGCCGCTCAAACGGTCATCAGTAGCTGCACACCAGCGTCCAGCTGCCGTCGCCCGCTCTGAGTTCGCTGCTGGCACAGCAGCCGGGACAACTCAGTAGTTGCATACCAGCTTCCAGCTGCCATCGCCCGCCTTGGGCTCGCTGCTGGTCCACCAGTTGGCCTGCCACACCGCCTTGCCGTTGGTCATGCGGTCGTTGCCATTGGCGTGATCCCCGCGCGGCCAGGTCGGATAGGCATTGTAGTCCGCCGGGTTGACGTTCTGGCTGGCACAGGTGGTGCCACCGCTGCCGCCGTCACCACCGCCACTGCTGCCCAGCACCGCCTCGGCCAGGGCCGGGAAGTCGGACTTCAGGCCTATGGTCTGGCTGCCGGCAATCAGGCGCATGCCACTCGGCACGCCGGCGGTCGGCAGGTAGTAGGTCATGGCCACTTCCACGTCGGTGCCCGGCGTCCAGGCTTTCCAGGCCGGCAGCGTCAGAGCCACCTTGTGGAAGTCCTTTTCATTGGCGATGCCGTCCGAGTTCTGGTTGCCACCGCTCTCCACCACTTTCAGCCCCATGCCGCTCTGGTCGGTGATGGTGTCTGAGGTGGAGGTGGGGACCAGGAACTCGATGCGGGTGCCACCCGGAATGGTCTGGGTCGACTTGTTGGTGAGCTTGAGGGTCGGGTTGATCGGGTAGTTGGAGTCCCCTTCCTTGAAGCCGGAGAGGCTCACGCCGATGTCGAGCTGGGCGGCCGGAGCCGGCAGATCATTCTGCTTCAGGGCCGCCTTGTCGGCCTTGCTGAACTTCTCGTAGGCGAGGCTGGTGAGGGTGCTGCCCATCACGTACTCGTTCTTCGCGGCGTCGAAGTCATAGTCCCCCGCCATCTCCCAGAACATGACGCCCCCGAGGCCCCGCTTGACGATGTAGTCGAGCTTGTGACCCATGGACTCTTCATCTTCGGTGGAGAGGAACACCTTCTTCTGCTCGTTCCAGAGCCAGGGCGCATGAGCCTTGTCGTCGTAGTAACGCACATACTGGCCTTGCATCACGTGGGCCGGGTTGTTGGGATCCAGACCCCAGGCCTGGCCGTAGCTCGGCAAGGTGGTGATGCCGAGGCTGGCGGCGTGCTCCAGGTTCTTGGCATGCCACATGGGCACGGCGCCGCCGCCAATCTCCTTGCCGTTCTTGTCAAGGTCATGCCAGATGTTGTCGATGCCCACCGCCCCGTTGCCGCACGGAATGGTGCTGCCACCGGTGCCCGGCTGGCAATCGCTCTGGCTCGGCAGCGCCGCCTTGCCACCCAGACCGTGGGTGCCACCGGTGACCCCCTGCCAGCCACGGGTGTAATAGGGCACCCCTATGTTGATCTTGCCCGCCGCCAGGGCACCACGGAAGTAGTGGGCCGCCCAGGCGGAGTTGAGATAGCCGATGCCGCCAAACTGGGCCTGGGTGTAGACACCCCACTGGGACAACTCGGGATCCGCCTTGTTGTCGAACAGGGCGGCGTTGTGACCGACGAAGTGGTTCCAGGCACCGTGGAAGTCATAGGTCATCAGGTTGACGTAGTCGAGGTACTGGGTGACCTGGAAGTTCTCCATGCCGCGCAGCAGGTAGGCCGAGGCCGGCGAGGCGATGGTCAGCATGTACTTGCGACCGTCCTCGGTGCCGGCGCTGTCGAGCTTGTTGCGCAGGGTCTTCATCAGCACTTCATAATTCGCAAAGAGCTTGCCGCGACACTGGTTGGAGAGCGGGAAGTCGTTGGGGTTGCCCGCATCCTTCATAGAGGTGGGGTACTCGTAGTCGATATCCACCCCATCGAAGCCGTACTGGCGGATGAAGCCCACGGCCGAGTCGGCAAAGGCGTTGATGCCGGCGGTGTTGACCGAGCAGTCGCCCTTGGTGGTGGCGGCGTAGAAGCCGCGGGTATCGGCCCAGCCCCCGACGGAGATGAGGGTCTTCACGTCCGGGTACTGCTTCTTGTACTTGGACAGCAGGTTGAAGTGACCCTTGTAGGCAAACTCCGGATCCATCTCGGCGCCCGGCACCCCGTTCCAGGTCAGCTTGGTGGCGGCGTCATCCACCTTGATGGTGTGACTCTGCTCGTCCACCGCCGCGAAGGCGTAGTTGATGTGGGTGATCTTGTCCCAGGGAATGTCGCTCACCAGGTAGGCGGGCAGGCCGTTCTTGCCGGTGCGCCAGGAGGTGAAATACCCGATGACGCGGCGGCCGTGGTCATCCCCCATGCACTCGCTGCCGTCGGCGCGGTAGATCTGGCGCACGTCGCAGGAGAGGTTGCCGCCGGTAGGGGGCAGGGCAGCTTCTTCCACCTGCACGTCCACCTGGGCCGACTCGCCAGAGAGGTTGGTCTTGTCGGTCGCCACCAGCTTGAGGCCGGTCAGCCCCTTGTTCTGGGGCGTCCAGCTCAGCTGCCAGGGGGCGCTGGTGTCCTCGCCCACCTTCTGGCCATTCACGAAGAGCTCGACCTTGGCGACGTCGTCATTGGCGTCGGTGACATTGCCGCTCACGGTGAGGGCGCGGCCCAGGGTCACCCTGGCGCCGGCGGCGGGGCTTGCGATGCTCACCCTGGGCGCCTCTGGCGCCACCACGGCGGCGACCTTGAAGCTCGAATCCGCCTCGCTCAGCACCTTGCCGTCTTTATCCAGCGCCCGGGCCTTGAGGGCGTGATTGCCCGCACCGGCGGCAGACCAGCTGGCACTCCAGGGAGAAGCCGTGGCGGTGGCCACCAGAGCGCCGTCGATGAGGTATTCCACCCGGGCGAGCGCCGTGACCGGGCCGCTCAGCGTCACCGCCAGGGCCACACTGGCCCCCTCGCTGACGCTGGCACCCACGGCGGGGGAGCCGATGGCGACGACCAGGGCCGGCGGCGGCACCTCGCCACCATACAGCTTCCAGGCATCGGCCCAGACGGTGCCGACCCCGGGCTCATAGTGGTAGGGGGACGCGCCGCACCAGCCGGAATAAGGGAATTCCTTGCATTCATAGAGGGCGCCTGCGTTGCTGACGATGTCGCCAGCCTTGTAGGCGGTGCCGGCCTGATAGGCGGGGTAAGCGGCCTGCGCCCAGGCAGGGACGGCCGCAAGGGCGACCAGCATGGCAAGCCTGCTGGGCCTCAAGATCTGTTGCATATTGTTATCTTCCTTGTTTTGTCTTGGCTTCAATACCGGGAAAAGCGCAATCGCAACAGGGAACAAGGGAGCGACAACAGGCCATGGACGGGCCACAAACCCTCAAGTCACCCTGGGTAACCCCGCTGTCTGGCCCGGATGGGACAGATCGGAGGCTTTGCGTCCCGGCATCACTGCCGGTTTGCCCTTTGCCTGGGTTCCGTGAGGAACGGCTCGAGTATAGGAAGCAAGTGACCACTGCTCAATCTTTATTCTCGAAGGAAAATATGTGAATGCTGGTCGCCTCACACTTTTCGCTCCCACCTGATGACAAATAGATCATCAATATCAAACTGTTAGCCACGTCAAAAAATGGCAGATGGGCTCCTTTGTCTCCTCATAATGTGCGTTGGTTCACTGGTCAGAGCTGCCAGAAATGTGACAATGCGCGCCCTTGGCCACGATGCCAAGGCTATGGAAACACTGGCAAAAATAAAAAAAGGAATACCCATGAAAGGAACACCTACCCTGCTGTCGCTGGCCGTGGGGCTCGCGCTCGCGTCCACCTCTCTCTACGCCGCCGGCTTCAGTTGCCCGGCCGACAGTGCCCTCACCCCCATCCCCGCCATCCAGGGCAGCGGCGACAAGAGCCCCCTCGTCCCGGACGATCAGTTCGAAAGCGCCCGGAGCGTCTCGGTCAAGGCGGTGGTCTCGGGTCTGGGGGAAAGCCTCAACAAGGGCTTCTACCTGCTGGATGTGCAGGGGGACGGCAACCCCGAGACGTCGGACGGCATTTTCGTCTACCTCAACGACAAGAACTTCGCCAGCAAGTACCCGGACATCCAGCCGGGCGCCCTGGTCTGTCTGGAGGCCAAGGTCGAGGAGTATTACGGCCACACCCAGCTCAAGCCCCTGTTTGACGGCAGCACGCCGCGCCTGACGACCCTGGCCCAGGGCGCCGCCCCGGCCGCCACGGCGCTGCGGGTACTGGAGGGGGAAACCCTGGCCCGAGCCCTGGAGCGTCACGAAGGGATGCGGGTACGCCTTGACGCCGACAGCGCCCTCAAGATAAGCCGCAACTTCAGCTACGACTATGCCGCCCGGCGCAACAACCTGGTGCTCGCTCACGGCGGCCCGCTGATGAAGCCGACCCAGCTCCATGTGGCGAGCAGCCCCGAGGCCGTGGCGCTGGCCGAGGCCAACGCCAGCAACCGGGTCTTCCTCGAGTCGGACGTCAAGGCGGGGGACGGCAAGATCCCCTGGCTGCCCGCCTGGGAGCCGGAGCAGGGTTACCTGCGCATCGGCGATGCCCCGGTCAATCTGGAGGCCATGGTCGGCTACAGCTACAACGAGTACCGCCTGATCGTGCCCCGGGATCAGACCATCACCGCGGGGGATCTGCTGCGGACCGGCGACAACGACCGCCAGAGCGCCCCGGCCCGCCTGGATGGCACTGACCTTCGCATCGGCAGCTTCAACGTGCTCAACTACTTCACCAGCCACTCCAGCGTGGGGGGCGCCCTCAACGTGCTCTGCGCGGATCAGGCGGATGCGGACAGCGCCAAGGGCTGCAACCGCGGCGCCAAGAGCCTGGAAGAGTTCCAGTTGCAGCGCGCCAAGATCGTCAACGCCATCACCGAGATGGACGCCGACCTGCTCGGCCTGATGGAGATGGAGAACAACGGCTTTGACGAGCACGCCGCCCTCCACGATCTGGTGGAGAGCCTCAACGCCAGGCAGAAGGAGGCGAGCAAGCACTACGCCTTCGTCACCCTGCCCAAGGCCCTGCTCACGGAGGATCGCTTCTTTGGCGGCGACGCCATCATGGTGGCCATGATCTACCGCCCCGCCCTGCTCACCCCGAGCGGGGATGCCGACGTCATCCCCCTGCCCCAGCAGCGCTACACCACGGGCGGCGTCACCAAGAGCGCCGGTCAGCGGGACTCCCTGGTCCAGCGCTTCACCGTGGCGGGCAGCGACGCCCCCCTGACCCTGGTGGTCAACCACCTCAAGTCCAAGGGGTCGGGCTGCTATGAGAACGGGGATGGCAAGACGGAGCCTGCGGATCTGCAGGGCAAGTGCACCGAGTTTCGGGTGAGCGCCGCCAAGGTGCTGGGGGAGGCGGTGAGCAAGATGCCGGGCCAGGTGCTGCTGGTGGGGGACTTCAACTCCTACGCCAAGGAGGATCCCATCCGGGTGCTGACCGACTATGCGCCGGTCGCGGGGGAGCGCCAGATCCGCTCCGCCTCCCACACCTACATCGGCGACAAGCCCTATGAGCAGATGGGCCAGACGGTGGCCAAGGGTTACGGCCTGGTGGATCTGAACGTCAAGTTCAACCAGGAGAAGGCCATCTCCTACAGCTACGAGGCCGAGCTCGGCACCCTGGACTACGCCCTCGCCAACCCGGCGCTGGCTGACAAGGTGGTGGCGGTGGCCGACTGGCACATCAACTCCTTCGAGAGCAACCTGTTCGAATATGGCAGCGCCTACACCGGCGACCTCATCAAGTCGGACAACCCCTTCAGCGCCTCAGACCACGACCCCGTCATCGTCGATCTCAAGCTCAAGGAAGCGAGCAAGGGGGGTGGCGGCGCCATGGGCGCCCTGCTGCTGGCCCTGTTGCCGCTCGCCTGGCGGCGCCGTCGCTAAGACGCGGCATCCTCGATGCCAGGTGCAAAGCCCGCGATGATCGCGGGCTTTTTTTGTGCCAGGGCCATTTGAAAAACAAATGCAAAGGGCCACATCATGGGATTAATAAATACCTTGTTGCCCCACCCCGCCCCTTTCCCGGAGGGCTGGCACCCTGCCGACGGTGAAACCCGGTGCTGACATCAGGGGCCGGATAGCGTATCCCGCAGGTTGCCGAACGAACCAACCACCGCGCGGCAGAGGATGGCATCGCGCAGCCCGCGCCATGGCCATGGCGGCATCAGCGCCAATCCCCACCCTCACCCCCGTCAGCGGCGGCCAGAGCCGCTGATGCCCTCGCGGACAGGGTGAAGCGCCATTTGCCAGACAAATGCAAAGGGCGAGATCATGGGAAATCCAAATGACAGGCAAACAAAAGGCTATGTCCCAATTACGTGTTGCATCGGGTGCCCTAGCGCCTCATGCAAACACATCTTGGTATTTACCTCCCTGCCGTAACGTTCCAGCATCCT